>JAPKCI010000300.1 GCA_028823035.1 Rubripirellula sp. | reverse complement strand
GGCGTGTTTTTGGATGGTTCATGGTGTATTCCCTTACCTGTAGGAGTCTCGGTAGAAACGGGAATCTCACGCCTGCGCTGGATTTTTTGCGGTTTATTTGTTGATCACGACAGGAATTTATGAAAGGAACATCAAAATGCCGCTACCGAAGTTTGGGTTTCAATCCTGTAGCACTCTTGCGGAAATCTCACGCGTTGGTCGTACGCCTATCCAAATTGTACTGTTACCTCGTAACGGTGGCCATGATTTTGATCCGTCTTAGGCAACAACCGTTTTCCGGATTGCTCTCCGGATTGAGCCAGGCATTGATCCGCCAACAAACCTGCGGATATCTCTGCACCCACACTTACAGCGTCTCGACGACCGCGTCGAAACCTCATGGGCCCAAATCTCCAGCAAATGGAAACGCGACAATTGACCCGTTGCGTCGGTGATTCGTTTCATTGACCCCAATTGCCAGTCTGGGCCTTCAGCCCTGAGATTTCTGCCCCACGCGTGGGAACTCCAGAATGTTGTGATTGACAGCACGGCGCACCCCGCGAGTCACTTGGAACCAGCGGAATTCCGAATGCTAGCGCGTACTGGTTTTCCATTCCAAAGAACGTTGTTACTTATCACGTACACCTTTGAATGAGGCCGCAGATCGCGCGTGCGACCGGGTCGATATTCAAATTCGACTTGTGGTGGCTTGGACTTCTTGAGCGTGAAGCTCATTTCATCTTGCCCAGAGCCGCGCCACGCAAACACGAAGATCACCTGTTTTTTCAAGTCAACAGACTTCAACAGTTTTGCGAGGTCTTTTTTCTCAAAATAATTCGTCGCGGTCTTTTTGTCCGCGATCACAACCGGCTTCGTGCGCGTGGCATCACGGAATGCAAGTTCCTTCGGCGTGATCTGTTTGATTTCCTTGATTTGCGGCACGGGCACGGGATCCTGACCATACACTGCATTCAAGGTAAACACGGTAAGAAAGAGAACGGTTAGTCTTAGCATGGCTGGAAACTTTGGAAGCGTATTGCGGTTAATAAAATCCAACGTCAGTATAGTAAACCAAACGGTATTTACCGGGGGCGTGGGCATTGCTGGGGTAGCGGATTTTTTTTGGGGGGGGGAGTACGATTGATAAGCGGCGGCGGCAATCCAACGTGCTGAGCCATTTGCAACCCGCCAGATGTCGTCCCCCCGTTGATCGTGAAGCATCATTTTGACGCGTTAGACGGATTGACCTCGGCTGCATTTGGCAAACCATGAATTCGAAGAGAGGCAACGTACACTCCGGCGCGAATCCACCGGTTTGTATTCCTTGAGATTGCGAACACATTCATCGTCATTTTCATCCATGCGCCGACAACACGATAAATGCAACAATTCATGGGGACAGGGTTTCCCCTACCAGCCGTTGGGTCCCCGTGGACGTCCAATCGCCAAACAACTCTGATCAAAAGAGTGAATCGACCGCGAACGCACCATGGGTTAAACCCGGCCCCAAAACTTTCAACCGAGATCATGCCCCACGGTTCATTCAGCTTGCCCGCTCTGGACGAGCTTCAAAACGGACCATTCCCTTAACGGAATCAAACTCCCTCAGCAGGGCATCCACATGCTCTGGGGCCAGCGATTCACGCCGTTGGGCATGATCCCGATCACGGACCTTCCACGAATCGAGGTTGGTGATTTTATTGTCCACCGTGGCTGCCGGGATTCGATCAAGCTGTTTGACTCGCTGGCGTCCCAGGAGGTCCTGGTCCTTTGACTCAAGTAGCAAAATATAGGATGGCACTTGCTGCCTGAAAAATCCTGCTTGCTTGAATTCGAACGGAAATGGACCGGTGTCGGTTGGAAACGGGAACGGCTTTGTGGCCATGTTGAACAGTTCGCCAGCCGTCCCACCACTTCCGTCCAAGCCGATTGCCAAGGCACTGTCGTACACCCCGTCGGTGGCATCTGCGACCATCATGCCAACGTAGTAATTCGCACCGGCCTTGAGTGTTATTGGACTGGAATTAGACAGCAGGCTACTGCCATCATACTCCCAGTTCATATCGCCACAGCACGGGTTCGGATCATAGTATTTACCCGACACGCCACCATTTTCGCTTTTGGTAGCCAGCTGGTTCACTGCCAGATCTGCACCGTTGTACGTCTGAGCAACGTTACCTGGTGGGAATCCGTTCTGATACCCATCACTCGGGCTCTTGAGAGCGGCAATGAAGATTCCCGCGCCATCGTTGTAGTCACTACCGACCCATTCGTCGAATTCTTCAGAGCCAAAGAGAAAGTCGTATGAGATGGTCACATCATCTGTTGGTGTGAAGTAGATTTCGAGGCCGGATGCATCGTGGGTCACCTGCCCGGTAAGTTCATTGAGCAATGGGTGACCTGGATTCGACCACACGGTTGACGTATTGGTTTTGTCGTTGGGCCCGATGGCATCTACAACTTTGCCGGATGTGAATAGCAGGCCCTGGTCCAGCGGTAACCCCGACGCGGCTCCGTTACTGAATACACCCATCGACAACGATTCACCGACTTGATTCACGTAATTGATGACGTAGGAGTCTGGCTCGAGTCCCCCTGCAGACAAAGCCAGGGAAGCAAAGTTATCGAGCGAAGCGAGTGGATGAGCCATGCTGCTGACAAGCAGTGGGCTATCGACATCACACGTTCCGTAGATTGAAATTTGCCAGTCGTTGATGGTCGACGCTTGACCATCTCCGACACCGGTGTCCAACGCTTGCAATGTCCAAATCCCGGAAGCACTTTCATCCCAAAACTGGTTGGTATTGAAGGTGAAGTTGGCGATGTCCACTTGAGCACTTGTTCCACCCGCTGCCATGAGTACTGACTGAGTACCGCTGGGCGATTGCAGGACGAGCATCAGATCAGACTGATCGGCCACGGAAGCGTTGATCGTTACTTCAACCCATTCGACAGTCAGATTCGACTCGGTGAAAAATGTGTCGATGTTGTTGACGCTGCCCAGTCCACCGAGATTGCCTTCGGCCAGGACACCGGTTGTGATAGTTTTTGTCAAACTATCAACTGATAATTCTGCTGGAACTTGAGTCCAGGCTGCGGCCGCTTGCACCGCCGCCTGGGCGTCGACGATCCCGAATCCAAAGTCGTCGCTGACCCAGTTTCCAGCCGCATTTTGGAACCAGCCCGTGTGGTAGGGGTCAACATTGCCATCCAGCAATCCGTCGCCATTCAGATCGATGAGACCGTTACCGTCCAAATCAGTATCGTAGTTTGCATTTCCTGCGAATGTGTTTCGTAGATTGAAATTATCTATGATCCCGTCGCTGTTGCCATCGCCGCCATCGATGATTCCATCGCCGTCGAAATCAATGAGCCCGTTCTTCTGAGCGGTATCGACCAAAATATGTTGCGTGTTCCGCCAATCGAGGTTCGGGTTCGATTCCAGCATCAATGCGGTCACACCACTGACCATCGGCGCCGCCGCCGATGTCCCGTTAAAAGTTGGGTTCATATTGCCATTAATGTACCCACGATTGTCCCCGGCGTTAGCGAACACATCAGTGACATCCGCTGTCCAGGTATTGCCACCGCCGGTGCGGTTGACCGGAGCGGAAACAAGGTTATTTGAGCCGGGGTTGCTATACCATTCAACGCGACCACTTTGTTGGGTTGCAGCGACAATGATCGCTTGGCGCATGTGCAACTGGTCAAAGTTGGACCGGTCCCAGCCGTTATAGGTGCCGTTGGCATCACGATTATTGCCAGCGGATTTTACAAAAATGCCATTCGTTGCCGCATTTTGAACAGCCTGCAGATCCAGAAACGAGCCGTAGCGGAATTGCCGCGTGTTTCCTGCTCCCCAACTGTTGTTGAACACATCGATCGGTGCGATGTTGGCCGCTGAGAATGTGTTGGCAATGGACTGCGTCGGGTTTTCGAGCAAGTTAAATGCCGCATAGGTCGCGTCCGGCGCGACCCCCACAATCCCCGTCCCATCGTCGTCACCAATCGCGATCCCAGCGACTGCTGTGCCGTGTGACTGCTGACGCAGTAAGTCGGTTTCCAATATTCCGTCAAAATCCAAATCGTTGTCGTTGATGCCCGGCCAATTGGGACTGCCGCCAGGCAAGAACACGTTGGGATTGTTGTCTCCTATCCCATCGCCATTCCAATCGCGATTGGCGTCATCGTAGTTGAGCGCGGCGTTGTTATTACCTGCCAGGTCCGGATGATTGAACTGCTGTCGCGTGTCCACGATCGCTACAGTCACACCTTCACCCGTGCTGCTTGACCATGCCCCCTCGGCGTCGATTCCCCATTGCGTGCTACTCGCAGTGACGTCCAAATGCCACTGTGCGGGGAAATTGGGATCGGTCACTGCTGCCGGGTTTAACGTCCCGTTCGCTTCATTGCGCTCAAAAAACAACGGGATGATATCGAGGATGCGGTGTCCCTGTTCTTCTTGGGTCAGTTCCGACAATTGTTGATAGTGACTCCCACGATTGAGTTCCACTTCCCAAACGTGGACACGAATCTGATCACCGAAAAGATCCGTTCGGGATTGGACCGATTTTGGTTTGATTTTTCGGAATAGATCGATGGCCGTGACGCGATCCTCCGTCACTACCGCCCAGGAGCGAACACTCTCGAGATCAACCCGCGAAAACTGAGACAAATCCTGCCCATGTTCGATCGAGTGTCGAACCACGGGACTGAGCTGGGAATACCACGGCCCAACGCGATGCCCGACATCAGGTCGAACATCAGGTCGAAAATCGTAGAAATCCCCACTGTTACCGTAGGCGGAACCCAACACCGCGGGCCCTGTTCCACTGCTACCGATGCCACTGAGAGAATCAATTGGGGCACTGAATGCATCTGGCAGAGAGAAGGCGGTTGTCAACATTTGACGCGGCTCAAGGCTTTGTACTCCTAGCCTGCGGCGGGTTAAGTTGCTTTGTCGAGCTTTCTTGCGGTTCCCGGATCGTGACATATATGTTTCTCCAATGGACTTCAAGGTTCATTCAGACTCAAGTTCCGCACAGCATCTGGGTCAATGATCAGCCAGGCAGTCATGCAACCCCGCCAATACACTTCATGAAGCGTTAGAATTTTCCCCTCACTGAATGGCGGAATCGCATGCTGCATGGGGCGCAGTATTTTTAAAAAGCAGGACACGCTCACGATCTTGCGCTGTTACTGCCTCGCACAACTCTGGGAATAGGAACCGCAAGAACCATCACGTTGGCGAGGCATTCAGAGCCCATCGCTCCCAATCGACTGCGGTATAATCTGCAAATTGCCTGTCGATGTCATCTACCGTGCGTCGAACATTTTTCGGCAGCAGGGAAAGACGTTTCAGAGAAGGCCCAGGCTCTGACAGATCATGTACTTGATGGCCGTACGCATTTTCATACAGAACGAAATCACCAAGTTTCAACAACGAACTGATCGTGCCGATGGACCGTCCGCGTGACATGGAAGCTGAGATCGAAACGACAACACGGTTTGGAGGTTTGCTTCGATCGTATCAGCGTGCTGCTTAGCTTGGCCTGCGACCCGTGTTACTTCACATTAGCTTTGAGCCAGTCGGTGTATCACTGCTGCGCGACCTGCCCGATGTCGCCAGTTTTGCTCCTGCCAGCGCAAAGATAAGATCCGGTCTCGACCCAAAATCTAATCTTACACCCCGGCGCGACCTCAGATTTCACCGAACAAAATCCTCGTTCGACTTTTCTAACCCCACGGGATTCAACGAAAGAGAGGGGACGACATGGAAGTACCGCGTGGTCCTGATTCGCCCTTTACCTTCGATTCGGTGGTTTTCGAACGGAGGTGATCATACATCGACGTATTGTCAATCCGTTCGGTTAGAAACGTTTCGCCAGCACAAAACTCTTGGATCCCCTGCACCGCACTTGCCTCTTCATAAGTGAGTCCAAAATCCAAAAGGGCTGCAATCCAACTCGGTCCCGACAGGAAGGTTCCGCCGGCACAAAACTCTTGGATGCCCAACACCGCACTTGCCTCTTCATATTGCTGAGTCGGGACATTAGTGAATCCCATGTCCAGAAGCATAAGCTCGGTCTCACACACAATATAAAAGGCGTCGTCGACCACAACGAAGTTTTCCTCATCCGAACAGCTGCTTGTGATTTGCGATTGTGCTTGCGTCTGGGGTGCAAAGGCAAGGATAGTGACGAGCAAAACAGGCGAGAACTTAACAGAGAGTGACATTGAATTGCACCGGGCCAGAGGTAGGTTAGATGGTTCAAGGCAACTTGCCTCAACACCCACAGGTACATCTCTGCGACGCCGTCCTTACACTCATTTCCATTTTTTTCGTAATGGAAGAAAGGGGACAGGCACTTTTCAGCTAACCAGGGGTAAGACCAGCGAGTTCATCTTACAATTCAACCCACGCGAATACACTTTTACAAAGTAACGAGCGACTGCATCAAAGTTCTGCGAGGATCTTGTTCCAGGCGACGAGCGAGTTGCTGAGATTTGTCCGTTTGTCGCCGCGAACGGCATAGCATTGCAGCCCCACGGGACCCTTGAAATTCAGCTTTTTTAGAGCACGCAACAATCGAACTTGAGGAAAGTCGCCTTGGTTCAATGGTTTGATCAGGTCGCCCCAACCTCGACCACCTAAGGTAGCGCCACAGGTACTCACTGCGAACAGTCGCGTGCCAGATTTTTCGAGAACGAGTTCCAGGTCCTCCGCCTTTTCGTTCTTGAGAAAATGGCACAGGTTGAACATCACGCCCAGGTTGGGATGATTGACTTTAGCAATCAGGTTCATCGCTTGTGGCATCGTCGCGATGGCGTTTCCATGATGCGGATACAGCGCCACACGGATCTTCAGTTTGCTGGCCATCTCAGCGGTCTGTCGAACTGCTTCGACGGTTTTGGGCGTTATCGCGCGCACAGTGATTTCAATGAGTGCGTCACGATTGGCCAGCGGTTTGACGAGCTCCTCGGCGACTGGCGTGTCTCCGACGTTCAGATAGACGCTGAGCACTTTCAGCCCCGCCTTGTCGAATGCGGCTACCTGTTGAGCGAGTTTTTCGCCCCCCGCATGCGTCTGGCTGATGCCGGCGTAGCCCAGTTCACGCAGCGTTTTGGCGTCGTTTTCCGCCGAGCCGAAACTGACACCGTTCTCAAACGCATAAAACGCTGGCGCGAATGCCGGAGCGTCGGTTTGCTGAGCAAACGCCGGCGATACGAATAAAACGACGAGCGCGGCAAGAGTACTCGAATTCGTCGCCATGATTTTCATTGCCTGGTAAACGTGGGGAGATGTAAAATCGGTGTTACATCGGGAGCGGTGTTACATCGGAAGCTAGGGGTGGTTCGGTCACGCGGTATCCCATTCGCGAATCGGGAACCACAAACCGCTTGATGGATTATCCTAGAGCGTCCACGGCTTGCGCATTTCACG
>JAPKCI010000522.1 GCA_028823035.1 Rubripirellula sp. | reverse complement strand
TGCCTTGCTGAGTGATTGTCGATGGAGGTGCGGGGAACTCTTGTTCGGCATCGCACGCCCGTATGGAGTTGTAGCACTCCCGGCACTCAGGAGCGATCCCGCCGCCTGTGCGTTTACGGAATTCGCCTAGTTCAACCCCATCAAGTCCAAATCGTTTTCAGATGCGAATTGAGGTCGTAACCGCCTCATTCAGTTTTCGGGAAACAAGAGCACTTTTTCTCGCTCAGGTATTGTCTGCATCAACAACGCCAACGACTTGCAGAGTGCTTCAAAACCAACATCGGATCCTTTGTAGTGTCCCATTCTCACGACGACCAGATCGTGCGACGGAATGATGATCGTGTACTGGCCACCGGCACCGGCCATGTAGTACGCCTCTTTAGGAATTGGAAATCGCTCGTTTCCGTTGATCCAGAAAAATCCGCCGTAGATCGGTCGTCCGTCCGCGACCCAGGGCGGTGCCAGTGTGCTGACGAAATCCACAAACCCTTCGGGCAGCAGACGTTTCTCATTCCAGACGCCGTCCTGCAAATAAAGATTACCGAGTCGTGACCAGTCACGGGCTGGCCCGAGCTCATATCCCTGCAACAGAAAGTTCCCGTACGGATCGGTTTCCAACACCATGTCACGCATCCCCAACTTGTCGAAGAGCGCGCGCTGCGGAAAGCTGTGGTAGTCCCCGCCACGTTTTTCGACGGCCAGACGGATCAGGTAGTTCGCCGCAACCGGATCCGAATTGCGGTAACGGCCAACGGTGTTCGGAGCCCATTGCAAAGGTCGCTTTGCTGCCCACTCGAATGAGTTGACGGCACCGGTGTAAACGTAGCGATGATCGGGATAACCGTCGGCCGGATCAAAGTCCGGATCATGCGGAGCTCGAAATCTCAGACCACTCGACATGTGCAGAATATCGGCGATGCGAATCTTCCTGCGCGGGTCGTTTTCGTTTTGCCACTCGGGAATCGGCGCGGGCCCGTCCAGCGAATACACGCCATCTTTGATCAGAGTTCCTAACAATGTGGCGGTCAGACTTTTGCCCATGGACCAACTTTCCAAAGGCGTGTGCATGGTGATTCCATCCCGATACCGCTCACCGATAATTCGTCCTTTCCAGGTGACGACATAAGCCGCTGTCAAAGCGTCCGGGGACTCAAAAGCCGCGTCGACTGCTTTCGCTACGGCCGTCGCATCGAGCTCTGCGGGAAGCCCGTCGCCCGGCAACACGTCACCCATCGGCCACTTTGTTGTCGCCGCGTCGGGCAGGCTTGATTTAATGTTCGGCGGCTCAAAGAAAGGCGACTGCTGTCCATGCGGCAATGTCAGGCAACCAAGGTCACCAATGAATTTTGCCGTGCGAGTGACACCGTTGGGCAGCGTGACGTGAACGGCCTTGTTTTCTCGATCGACACGCCACTTCATTTTGGCCCGCTCCTCGTAGGGAGCCGTGAAGTAGCCAATGTTCTCGGCGGCAAACTCCGGTTCCAGACCGGTGACGAACACGGCCGAACAGAGAACCTTCGCGAAGCCGGACGCGTGATGCTCCAGTGGATTACCCGGCGGCGGAA
>JAPKCI010000521.1 GCA_028823035.1 Rubripirellula sp. | reverse complement strand
AATGTGAAACTACGACCAATCGAGAGTCTTGTCATTCGGTTCATAGACTCCGTACACAACGCACGAGTAACGCACGCGTGAACGACCTCTACATCCGACCGTATTTTTCGTCCATCACGACGATCAGTCACCAATGGATTGACCACTCAGCACCTCAAGCCCAACAAGACAGGCTACGATTTTGAATCGCAGGAACTCCGACTTGATCGTCCGATGCTCCGATTCGCGTTGAGCCCCTGTGCGACGGGCTCCGGCTCTTTGCTGCACCAGCTCAAGATACCATTCGAACTGCTTCGCGCGGGTATTCGGTGCGCGACAACAACTGCGTGCCGCAAAGAATTCGCAGCCTGCCCGTCAGCCCTCCCCGCTTTGTGATTGACGCTGTTTAGCCGTTCCAAACAGACGACGAACTTTGCGCTGGTGTCGAGCTTCGTACGCGGGTGTCGCTCCCTCGCCTTCGACAGGTGCACTTCGAGAGGAGTTTCGACCCGATTTTGCGGACTCATGAGCCCGGGAACGGCTCACAGTGCGCAACGTGGCTTCATCGAGACTTCGGCTCGGAACTCCAAGGTCGGGTCGTTTTTGACGCCTCGCCGAAATTCACTGCACAGCTCCGCGACCTAACGAGAGCTTTTCGGTTGTCAGCAACGGAAACCGCGATCAACAAGGTCACGCGTCGAGATCATCAATTCGTGCGACACAAAACACCGGGGCCCAGGACTCTCAAACCCTGCTGAAGGCTCAACCATCTTCCCCCGGGGATTGGTGGGCTTGAATTGTGATCTTTTTTCGTCGGTATACTTGCATGTTTAATATTTGGGAATACAATCCCAAATATAAACACAACACGAAGCGGCCACAAAGAGATTCCCTTTCTCGCACGTAGCGGCTCAATTGCACACTGGCAAACAACATTATGCCACTAGGAGCGACCGCGATGAATACTTCGATCAACGTTCAGCAAACGACATTCAGGTTCTTCTCAATTCTTCTTCTAGGATTGCTGGCAGCCTGCTCTCAACCCACAAGCGGCAGCAGCGACAAAGCTGCAAACACAACGCAGATCGAAGGCCAGATACTGGCAGTTGACGGTGCCGATACCGAACTCGAAGGGATTGTGGTGTCTGCCAACTCATTTGCAATATCGACGGAAACCAACGTTCTCGGTGAGTTTGACTTGGGAGATCTTCCGCAAGCTATGCAGGAGATCGTCGTCACGATTCCCGGCGACGATGGCGCTGGCGATCGTACCGTGAGCGAAACGATTGACCTTACCGGCATGGATTCCGCAGCCATTGCCTTGACGGTAGACGGAAGCGAAATAATCCAAGTTGCGATCAACGGTTGCCAAGAATTTGATGTCCGGAACCGCTTCAAGCTCGATGTCGATGGCGATGGACTTATCGAAGACGGGTACATCCGAGTACGAGGTGAACACCGAAATCGCCAGCGGCTGAAAGTCGAAATTGAATCGCTCGAAGTCGATCAAGTGGTTATCCAAATCGAAGGCTTGGAAGAAGACTTTTTGGTGACAGTACGAGACAACGGAGAAGCAGAGCTAGAACT
>JAPKCI010000299.1 GCA_028823035.1 Rubripirellula sp. | reverse complement strand
ATGCACCTCCCGAGCCGCATGGGAAACGATTGTTTACCGCTCCCAACCCCAGTCTGAGTATGCTCCCGGACGGCTACCAGATTCGTGCGGATCAGAGTGAAGAGGCCTGCTGGGTGACCGGCGACAGCCGCCAGGAAATGTGCAACAAGCTGAAGTTAGAGCCATGCGAGCCGCTGACGGACGGTTCACGCACGGTGAGCGAAGACGATTTCTACGCTGCTGCCTATGCTTCTTTGCAGATCCAAGTGATGACCAGACGGCTGCGATACACCAGCAATCTGGACGAAATCCATTTACAAAACCGTCTGGTAACAGCCGCCAAGGCTTTTTTGGATGGCAAAGCCAGCGAAACCATCCAAGCATTGCACGATGTTTTCGATTCTTTGTCAGAAGAGCGCGATCACTACTTTTCCTCGGACCCCCACCTGATCGATCTGGTGCTGACAAGCGAATCGACGCTTCAACCTTTGTTGAAAATCATCGCGGAAGCGGCAGCAAGCATGCCCGATTCAGAACCATCGCAGGATCCAGCCGTGCGGACGGCACCGTTGAACATTCTGGTTGATGCCGGACTGTGTCAAACATTGGCTCAATCAACCGATCCCCGAGCTGAGACACTCAAAAGCCTGTTGGTTTCCGGAAAGTTGGGCTGGGCGGGCGGTGGGCCTGCCGAAGAAGTCTGTCTCGACGCCATGACATTGGCACAAGCCGAAACTGTCTTTAAAAATTCCTGCCGGCAGATTCAGCAGTCGATCGGAGTCAAACCGCCCGTGTATGGACGGTTTGCTGGAACTACACCTGCTGATATCACCGCAACACTTGCGAGACTCGGCTACTGCGGCATGATTCCAATCGACTTTGCGGGCGGTCGTGGATTTGGCGACGAAGCCAAAGTCATCATGCCATCAGCAGCCGGTGACTTGGAAGCGTTGACCGCCAAACCAATCGATGCCTCCAGCGACGCCGCATTTTTGAACATCGGCGCGAAGCTTGGTGAAGCGATCGACAGCGGTGAAATCGCCACTGCCTTGCTGGTCCATTGGCCCGAACAAGCGTGCGACTCATTTGCCGACCTGCAACGGGTTGCGTCCTGGAGTTTATCTCTGGGTCGGTTCTGGAAATTAGATGACTATTTTCTTGAAGGCGAACACCCTTATCACAATGGAAATCTGTCCGCCGCATCTCCCGATGCTTCAGAGTGGCTAAATTCACTGGTCGCCAGTGGAACCAGACAACCCATCGAGTCCACTGCAAAACAGTTCCGCGACCAGTTGCAAGCTGAAAAAGACAACCTGCTACTGGGGATGGCGAGTCTGACATCCGGTCAGACGCAAGACGCCGCATCGACCACCGTGGATGTGCCTGGCAACGCATTAGCCAAAGCGATGGGACTGATCGTCAGCGAAGAAGCAGAAGACAACGACCTGCTGTTGCTAAACCCTCATTCCAACGGCGTTCGAGTCAGAACAACGACAACGGAAAACCCACCCGCACCAGCCAAACACATTTTTGCGACATCAAGAGAAGGGTCTGTCACCGAAACCACCGTCGATGTACCTGCTTGCGGCTTTGTAGTGATTCGCCCCTCTGAAAGAGGCAAAGCGTCGCAGGGCCGTTCGTTGGCAACACGACTTCGCAAGACACTGCTCGGTGGAAAAAAGTCCATCGCCGAAGACCGGTTGCTACATAATGAGTTCATGGAAATCACATTGAACGCTGATTCGGGAGGCATTTCCGGGATTTACAGCGGTGGCTCGCGCGGCAACCGATTTTCCATGCGGCTTGTCAGATCCAGCCCCTTGCCTGCTGGTTCCAAAGCAACCTCACCGGGAGATGACACGCAGATGCGCTGCACGGGGCAGCAAATTTTGACGTCGAACGCCGCGGTCGGCAGTATCGAGACAAGCGGAGAAATCATCGATGGAAGCAGCCAGGCCATCCTGGCGCAGTTCACGCTGCAGTACACGCTTAATCGTGGTTCACGAACCCTGATGGTGTCCGGAAAAATTGACATTCTTAATGAACTTAGCGGTGAGCCATGGGACAACTACTACGCTCTTCGTGTTGCGGTAGCCGAGGATGGCGCAATCTGCCGAACGCTGCTGCGCGACAAAATCCATCGCCAAAAATCACGTCGACTGGTGTCACCACTGGGTGTGCTATTGGATGAATCAGAGCGACAAACTCTGGTTTGCAGTAATGGATCAGCATTCCACCGCAGAGTGGGCAACCGATTTCTCGACACGCTGGTGGCGGTACCGGGTGACACGCAAGCTTCCTTCAGCCTGCAATACGGAATCGATGTGCCCAATCCAGTCAACGCGGCCCGTGAACTGCTGACCGGGCCAGAACTGGTCGCTGTCAAAGCCTCTCAATCAGCAGCTGATATTGGTTGGCTGATGCATATGTCACCTCGCGACTTGCTGGTTTCCAGCTTGCAAGTGGAACGACGCCGGGATGGTCGCCTCGCCGCTGTGGTTCAATTGATTCAAACACGCTCGCAACAATGCAACGCTTCGCTCCGATTCCTGAGGGACGTGGAAGCGGCATTCATTCTGACCGGTTTGCTGGAAGACCCCATCAATCATGTACTGCCAGCTAAAGAAGAAGCGAAAGAAGAAGCTAAAGAGACCGAACAAGAAGAAGCCAAAATTGAAACAGACGTGACCAGTCTGCAACCTCTAAAATGCGAAGGTGACTCCGTCTCCCTGACCCTGCAAAGCCATGCCACCATCGAAATGCTGGTGATCTTTGCATCGGATGCCTCCTCGGCGTGAGGCCAACCAGCGACAGATCCGGACAGTTTGGATGGAATCCGATTTCTGCTACCGTGAAGCAATGGCGATAAGCGAACCACAGCCCAAACTCTCTTTTAAACAGGCCGCAATCCTGAGCGGACTGGTAAGTGAACGCAAATACGACAAGGTGGTCGAACTTGCTGGCAGCGACGATTGCCAATTGATTGCCACCGCTCTGATCAAAAGCGGGACCATCACCGAATACCAGGCCCAGCAACTGCGTGTCGGACACACCAAATTTACCCTCGGCGGCTATCTGATCACCGACGGAATCGGGCAGGGAGGAATGGGGCATGTCTTCAAGGGTGTCCACCGGGTGATGGGTCGCGAGTGTGCGGTCAAGGTATTACCACTGGAGAAGTCGACGCCCGAATCCAGGGCCAGCTTCATGCATGAGATCAGGCTGCAAGCAGGGCTGGACAATCCCTACCTCGTACGTGCTTTCGATGCAGGGCAAGACGGCAACGTCCATTACCTCGTCACTGAATTTGTTCCCGGCAATGATCTGCGGCGTCTGATCCGTAACAACGGTGCGTTAACCATGAACGACGCCGCTGTCATCGTTTCTCAGGCGGCCTTGGGGCTGCAATATGCCCATGAACTCGGGATGGTGCACCGGGATGTGAAACCTGGAAACATTCTGGTCACACCCGAAGGCCATGCCAAAGTCTCCGATATCGGCTTGGCCACGTGGAGCATGAGCCCGGACAACGATCCCCGGGCCGGAAAGATTGTGGGGACCGCCGATTACCTCTCGCCGGAACAGATTCAGTCGCCCAAATCCGTCGGACCGTTGAGCGACATCTATTCCCTCGGCTGCACGCTCTATTACACGGTCACTGGCAAGGTTCCGTTTCCCGGTGGTGACTCGCGATCCAAGTGTCGTCGGCACTGCGAACAAACCCCCTGGCACCCAAAAAAATTCGCCCCCGACCTGTCAGAGGAATTTGTCGACGTCATCGCCGACATGATGGAAAAGGACCCCGCACGACGGATTCAATCGGGGAACGAAGTGGCCGAAAGGCTGGAACCATGGGCAAATTCTCCGACCGAAATTATCGATCTACCAATCGATCGCAAGCCATGGACACCGCCACCACCCCCAAAAGAACCGTCACAACTGCGTGAAACTCCGGAATTACCGGGGCAAGGTCATTCGGGGCATGGCTCAGGAAACCAGCTCACCTCAGGACGCCATTCTGACTCGCTATCCTCGATCCCACCTCTTCCCGACGACTGGCCCGTGGAAACCGTGTCCAAACCCAATCAAGTTCTGGCGATCGCGATCGCTTTGGCGATCGCTGTCCCCGTCAGCCTGCTCATCGGAGCGATTGTCGGTTTCATTTTGGGTAGCCGGGATTGATCTCAAGTTTCAGGTCCCCGACCACCTATTTTTTCCGATTATTTAAAATGGGGTAAATGTCGTAAAAATAGGGATCAAATGGAGTTTTCAGGCAAAGCTTGTCGTTCGCGATGTGCCGAATATTCCGATTGGTGCAAAGTTGCCAGTGAGGGGTGCCGATAACTCAGGATGACCGCCTCCGGCTGCAGAGGGCTTCTGCAGATGTTGCAACAGCGATCTTGACTCCCGAAATGGAGACACTAGACTTGCCCCTGTGGTAAGTCAAAAGTGTGCAAGGGTTTACAGCGATCGCCAAGCAAGCATCAGGCCAGAGCAGGGAGTCAGTGTGACCAAGAAAGACATCGTGAGAACGATCTCGGAAGAGGTTGAGAAACTGACTCAGCAGCAGACGAAGGAGGTCGTTCAGAAGACGTTTGATGCGATTATTGATTGCTTGGTGAGAGAAGGTCGAATTGAGCTTCGCAACTTTGGCGTGTTTGAAGTAAAACCGCGCGCAGCAAGAAAGGCTCGCAACCCACGGACTGGTGAGCAGGTTGAAGTACCACGAAAGCATGTCGTGACCTTCAAGCCGGGTAAACACATGGAAGCACGAGTTCGCGAACTCGACGAGGCAGAAGCACGCCGAGTCAACGCAGCGGACGAAGGCAATGATACAAAACCACCGGCGGCAACTCCTTCGGAGATTCCGCCACCCAGTAGCCCCAACGGCCGCTGGGATAACACCGATCAACCCTAACCAGGTCAAAAGATCTGGTTTAAACGACAGCAAATCGTTCACGGAGGAACGCTTGATGCGACGTTTCATGCAACTCACACTTCTAGCCGTCTGCTTGACCACGACTGTCGGCTGTTTTGTGCCTATCTATTCGTCGCGTCCCGAGCGACGCGTCCAACAACTGCTGTACACCTCGGAAGATCTCCGTGCTGTGGTTGATGAGTGGGAACGCTTCTGGTTCATGGACCAGCCCAGTCATATGACTGTCACGCGAACTCACGGCGGCATGCTCTAGTCGCTGTTCAGGATTCCTCGCTGGCGTTTTGCTGCTGACCTGTCAGCAAGCTTTCGCTGGCGCTGGCGCGTCCTGAAACTGAACCCTGTCAGAGCTGAACCCTACCAGAGAACGGCTCTGCCAAGCCGTTCGATCGATGCGTTTGCAGTCTCTGACTGCAAGCGATCGGTGCTAGCCCTTGAGCCATGGGCAACATCAGCCATGGGCAACATCAGCCATGGGCAACATCAGCCATGGGCAACATCAGCCATGGGCAACATCGCTTGCAATTGGGCTGAAATCCGTTGACGGGACCAACACATTGGACGTGTCGGTGACAGACACAAGTGAGTTGTTTTTAAAGTACAGTCACAACGTGGCCCGCGGTGATATTACGCCCGCTCAGAATTCGTTCGGTGGGTCAGGGTCGGATTCCATCCCCGCCACGCTCTGCAGAACGCTTTCATAGCGCTCCACCATCGCTTCCCAACTGAAGCACTCGCCCGCCTTGATCCCTTTGCTTCCGATTCTCTCACGCGTCTGCGGATCAGCGACAAACAAGCGAATAGCATCGGCAAGTGACTCTGAGTCGTTGGGGACAAGTAGCCCACCGGGCAGTTCATCAGTATCACGCGGACCGAGGGACGTTGGCATTACTTCTGACCTCGGGACATTCGGTACGCCAACGGTTGGCTGCCTGCCAGCCAAGACGGCCCGCGGACCACTTTCACAATCAACAGCAATGGAAGGAACACCGACCACCATCGCCTCAAGCAACGCCGACGGGAATCCTTCATAACGACTTGGCAGGACAAACATGGTGGCAGCTGCCAAGTCGTTCCAGACGGGTCGCACCCATCCGGGTAATTCCACACGATCCCCCACGCCACGTTGTTCCGCCAATTGTTCCAAAGCACTGCGACAAGAGCCTTCACCAAGAATCCTCAAACGCCAATCCGATTGATTTCCGACTGAGTCTGCAAAGGCATGAATCAAACGGTCAAACCCCTTTTCGGCCTCGAGTCGTCCAATCCCCATCACCAATCGGTTGGCAGCCGCCATGCCCCGATCTGACCTGATGGGCGGCACGTCGACCGCCGACGGGATCACGGTCAAGGGAACGTTGTATCGACGGCGAAGATGCCCCGCCGACGTCTCAGACAGGGCAACCAGATGGCTTGCTCGTGGGTAAGCCCGGTTACGAAGCAATTCCCATAATGGTCCCAGATGTTGCTCCGCTGGGTCGCTTCGCTCGCTCAAAACCAAGGGGATATTCGCGGGGCATGCAAACGCCGCCAGGATGTTCGTGCGATCACAAAAGGAAAGAACAACATCGGATGCCAAGTCAACCAAGGTGCGGCGCAACTTAACAATGCGACGACGATTTCCAATCACTTTGGAAACAAGACCACCGCTATCGAACAGCAGATTCAAACGACAACGGGTGACATCGGGATGAACGTCGTGGCGATCACCCCCACCATCGCCCAGCGTCACCAATGTCACCTGATGGGAACGTTGCGACAACAGGGAAGCCAAAGCCGCCATGACACGTTCGGCTCCTCCTCCATCGAGCGAATGGATAATGCAGGTGATTTTCAAATTTGCGGGTTCCGTCTTTGGCTGTGGTAAGGGTATTCAGGAAAGCAGCGCATTTTCCCATTTTAACGGTTGAAGCGGTTAGGGTGTCTTATTAGCGTAGGTTTGGCAGGTACGGGGGTGCTTTCCAACAGGTGCTTTCCAACAGGTTGCTTTCCAACAAGAGTCCGGCAGGGTCTTTTCCCAACCCGCTCACTGGGAAAGCAGCACTTGATGTCGCGCACGCCATGATGCATTTCCCTGTCCAACATGACTCATAGAGGTCTTCGATGAAGCGGATATTGGTTTCTTTCTGTTTCCTGGTGCTTGCTACTTTATGCTCGCCCAGCACCGTGTCCGCCCAAGGTTCCGGAGCCTACGGCTTTCTGCCCTATGGATTCTACCAACCCTATGGTGGCACCTACGGTACATCACTGCGAACGCCTCCGTATTTTGCACTTAACCCGCCAGTGTACTACGGCGCGAGACACGCCCGCCCCTATGGACTGAGTCCCTTCGCATCGCCGCCACAGGTTTCAGCGGGAGAAAACTATGAAAGCCGCCTCCGGGTGCAGTTCGCTCAACCGCGAGTCCCAACGCCTGGCCCCGCGCCTCGCGGCGAGTTGCAATGCAACCCCTGCCTTGAGCCAGTCGGCGGCGTTGTGATTCCTGACACGCAGCAGGCAGCGGTAGTTCAGCAGGCAGCGGTAGTTCAGCAGGCAGCGGT
>JAPKCI010000064.1 GCA_028823035.1 Rubripirellula sp. | reverse complement strand
CTTCGCCCCGAGCCCGGAATCCGATTCTGCAAAGGAGATGGCATGCATGGCCCTGAGAGCATCCAGTCTATTCAGGACCTTTCTTAACTGAAAGATGTCCTCAATGAGGGCTTCGTCGAGTTCAAGCCCGATGGTGCATTTTCTGGCCAGCGTCGCATAAGAAACTGAGCGTGCCGTGTGACGGATTGCCGATGCAATGTTGAGTTCCTCGATATTCAGCTGTGTGTGGATTCGCTCGAGGTTCGTCTCAATCTGCTTGATCGCAAATTGGTCGCTATCATGAGCCGATACCAGAGTTCGGTATCGTACTGCACAATCATTGGCTTCCTGACGTGCGGCGATCACTTCGTCCAAACGGGTTCGCCACTTGACCGAACACTTTTTGGATTCTTCGCACATCTCAGTCACTCCCGGTCGCTTCTGGAATACACTTTCCAGGCAAGTTAGGACACAGCGCAAAAATCCAGACAGTTGGGATGACGTTGTGTCATAGTTTGCCCACATTTGCGACTCCGCATCGGTGGCTTTCTTCAGCTGCTGGTTAACCTTTGCAAGGTTTTTTCGGGCAGCCTTTGCATCGGCACCGTGGCGATCCTTGAATTCCCGGACCTGTGTTTCGAGAATGGATTTCCGTTCGACGAGCTGAGCGGCAGTCTGCTGAAGTTGTCGCCGAATACGCAGACGCATCAGAATGTTGGCGGTGTCATCACCGAAATAGATGGCCAATTGTTTCATCGGCTGTCACCGAAGTCGCGTTCCAATTCAAGACGAATGTACGTCACACAATCCAGGATGGTTCTTTGAGCTGCCTGTGCCTCAGCGGTTTGCAGCGTTTCCTCTGCGTGAGCCTTTCCCATCTGTTGCAGGTTAGATCCGAGTAGGGCCAGGCATTTCTCAACGCGGTTTTCCCGTTTCCAGACAATCTCATCGACCTCGTAGGTTGTACTAACGTTCGCCTTTCCCTTTGCCGAGCCCGAAATATGCTTCACGCTGGCCTTCCAATCGGTCGTCTCTCGAAAACGCACCGAGCAATCAACCTGAACTTTGGTGTTCCGTTGACGCGTTAGATGTTCAAACCCATCAGCAATTGCAGATCCAAGACCGTTAGACGCTTCGTTGACTTTTTTGTTTTGTTGATTCAATAGCGACTCTGTCGCCTTGCGTTCAGATTCTGTCCTCGCAGCATCGCCCTGCAGTTCATTCAACTCCCGTACGCACTGCATCAACATCATTGGTTGCAATGCATACTTCATGAGTGCGTTCAGCGTCTCCGAGCCGTCCTGGAGCTGGATGTCCTTGAGTGCAACCAGAATCTGCTGGTTGATGGATTGCCGGGCTGAATCGACGGTTTCACCAGCAGCAACCTTTAACCCCAGGAATTCACGGTTTTCAGCTTCCGCCGCTTCGAGCGGTCCCTGAATTTTCGTCTTTTTCGGCTCTAAGGAGTTAAGACGGTCGGTTGTGTCGCTGATTTGACTCTCAAGGTTCTTCAATTGCGTTTGCAGGTCGGAGGACCGCACGATGTCATGGTCCTTCTTTTTTGGCCAGATCCACGTGTTGGCTTTATAGAGTGGTGACAGCAGTTCTGCCTTGCATTGCCGTATCCTTTGACGCAGATGCTTGGTGTCAGAGTTCAGGCCTCTGAGTAATTCCTGCTGGCGGGCAATGTCCCCTTTCACGCCTGATAGATCATCCGCCTGATCCGCGTTGATCAAATCGTGCTTGAGCATGGCCTTTTGGTGTATGCGCTCCAGCCGGAGTGCTCCGATTTGAGCTTCGCGGAGCGTTTCGTAGGCGGCTTTGATTTGACTTGTGTCACTGCGAAACAGCAGTTGCATCCGTTTCGCCTGGATCCACGAAAAACCTTTTGGTACTCCATTGAGAATCCAATCTTCGGCTGAATTAGATGCCAAGGCCTCCTCCAGCACTTTTGCTCCCGTATCAATCTCCGCTGCTTCAATGTCAACTCGTGCTTCAATGTCAACTCGTGCTTCAATGTCAACCGCTGCTTCAACCAGTTCCGCCAACAGGACCTCTGTATCGTTCTGTTCTGATCCCTCAGTCAGCGTTACTTCCTCGATTGTTGAAACGAGGTTGCCGGTTGTCCATTCTGGGTCTTCCCCATCACCGATGCCCTGTCGGTTTCCTTCAGACGGGTCCGTCTGATCTTGAACTTCATCTGCGGAATCTACGGGCGCATCATCAGCTTCGTCCAACGGACTAGCGTTGGAATCCACGTCTACTGGGATCGCGTTAGCACTCTCGAGGGAGCCTGAGGAGTCATTTGGCACGGCTTCCGGTTCAGGACTCGGAAGGGGGGTCTCCACAGGTTGAGCGACGACTGGATTGTCCGGCATGGCCGGCCCTGAATCAACGCCGTTCCGCTTTGTCTGTGCGAATGAGCTAGTTGCACGCGATGATTCGGAATCTTGCCCGGATATCGCAGCGGACTGTATTTCAGTGGCAGCGTCATCAGTTGGCGACGCCCATGAATCGGTCGCCTTACCCTCATTCAAACCAGCATCGATTGCAACGACGCCATCACGCTCTAACTGCTCAAGTGCATTTTGGGCAGCGTGCCGAATGGCATATCCTTCGCCCTCTAGCAATTCAGTGAGCGGACCAATTGCACGACCGTCACCCTTGGATCCCAGTAGGCTGGCAGCATCGCGGCGAACGTTCTCTGCAGGGTCAGCTAGGCATCGAATCAGCCCCAAGACTGCCGCCGCAGATTGGTGTGTCCCAAGCGATTGAACAACATCCCGACGAAGATATCGATCGTCGTTCTGCAACAGGTTCACAAGCGCGTCTATCGAACGTTGATCGTCGAGTTGGCCTAGCTTCGTGATGGCGTTGCGACGTTCATACGATGTGGCCCGATCATTGGTTGCGACCTCGATCAGCTTGTCCAGTTCATTCAAATCAATGCCTCCCACCTGGTGTTCGTCCCTACAGAGTATTTCCAGTTTAATGCCCCGCTTCCAAGTCGCCAGCAACAATCTCCGGAATCTGTCGTGTCGCGAAAGCCAGGCATTGAAACTTCGGATGTTGCGATTGAAACCTGTCTGGAACGGTCAGTGTGGATCGGTGCGAGCGTCGCGGGCTGTGAACCTTCGATATAGTCGGCACGACCCTCAGCCCTCCGTGGCGCAGAAATTGGCCTATTCGGACCATTTTATTTCGCGGTGAATTCGGTCTTGCCAGAGGCATTTGATATCCGAGGGCAGGAATCCCAACTTTGCCTCAGCCCACATCGATTCGGATCCATCAATCAAGGTTCTTCGTTCTCAGTCGCGATAACCCAAGGCATCGACTGGTGGGAGCAGGATTTGGGAGGCAACGAAACTCGCGAACGAGCCCGCCTCGGAATTGAAATCAACAGTCAGTAGCTCATCCAGGGTGCAGCGGCCTTCCCCAAGGAACCTGGCGCGTCTAAAACGAACCGTGTTCGGTTCCTGGCATGGCAAGCATGCTGTCGCTGGTACTTTTTAAATCTCTGCACTACGCGGTACGAACTTGGCTCTTCAAGAAATTGATATTCCTGATTCGATCAGACAAGGCTCCCAGAATCCGGCTGCTGAAGCGTTGATCGATCAGGCGAACGGGGCGATCGAGGCGTTTATGTTGAGGGATCAGGAGGTCATTGAAAATTTTGTGACTTGTGATTTTGCGTTGGCGGATCACGCATTGCAGTGGATCCTCGAGAACCACCTCAGCACCGGCCAACGCTTTTGTGAACTGGGTAGCGGCTTTGGCGTTGTCACCCTGCTCGCGTCACTCGCCGGCATGGAAGCCATCGGTATCGAGATCGAGCAAGTACTCGTAGATGAGTGCATCGATTTGTCCGAGCGGCTTGCCATCGAGGCAGAGTTCTATTGTGGAAGTTTCATACCGCGGAACTCTTTAGAAGGCATTGAGTTTGATCGCGACATAAAAAACGTCAGCACCGAAGAGGGTGACGTTTACCGTGAAGTTGGTTTGTCGATGTCGGATTTCGATCTGTTTTTTGCTTTCCCGTGGCCTGGTGAGCATGTTTTTTTTGAACAGGTGTTTGACGAATGGGCGGCCGTGGGATCCCTGCTGCTTACCTATCGCGGTCGAGACGGCATGCATCTGATTCGCAAAGTCTGACTTTATCAGCTGGGCGATACCGCTCGAGCACGACACCAACCCAAAAGCCATCGGCCCAAGCTTCCATTGGCGGCCGAATACTATCCCTCAGGCGGTTCTGGCGTAGCGGCATACGTCTAGCGCGGAAATCACCTCTGCCTACCGCAACCGCTTCCGAACTAATCACAGCGGGGTCTTACCAATGGGTTCGTAGTCCCATGCCAGTGGCCGGAATCATTCGAGGTTTGTCGGTTGGCTCGCTGATCGCCGTTACGGCGTCCTTGTCTATTCCCTGAGCCGTGCTATTGACGGCCCATTTTGCTCCCCCCGTCAAAGATACGCATTTGTTTGACTGATTCAGCGACTAATACCTGCAATACCAGCAGCGAGTTAGACTATGGGGGCCGGCCTTCAAGCGGACGCCCCGCACCTGATGGTTTCACAATCCCAATCGCGAGCCACCTCGAATGATGAATTACAGAACCAGCCTTATCGCAATCCTTGCCCACCCAATCACGGCAATGCTGTTCGTGTCAACGTTTCTCGTACTACCCACCACGCTTGTTGCCGGAACGGTGGACCCCGCGCAGGGTGCATGGCACAAAAAATACAAAACTCAGAAAAACGCTCCTGACCCAGAGAAGATGCTGCTCAACAGCGACAAGGAACCAGACGTTTCGGAGGGGTTCACTCCTTTGCTCAACGGAAAGGACCTCACCGGTTGGACTCCCAAAGGCGGGACATGCAAATTTGAAGTCAACAAAGGCATGCTGGTTGGCACCTGCGTACCTGGCTCACCGAGCACCTACCTGTGTACAGACAAATCTGACTACAAGAATTTCATTTTTTCCTGTGACATGCGATGGGAGAAAGATGGTAATTCCGGAGTGATGTTTCGTTCTAGTACAAAGCCTGGAAAAAGCGGTGTGACCATTTTCGGACCGCAGGCTGAAATGGAGGGTATCACCGGCGACCGTTATTGGTCAGGCGGAATCTATGGACAAAGCTGTGGCGGCTATTTCTATCCGGTCTGGCTGAAGGAACATCAAGCAGCTCGCGCTGCACTGGATCGCAAAGGCTGGAACCGGCTGACCATCTCGGCCCAAGGTAATGTGGTCAAGACATGGATCAACGGCGTCCCGGTCGCCCATTGGGTGGATGACGGCAGCTACCCTGATGGGTTTTTCGGCTTGCAGATTCACAAGGGAACTCAAGGACAAGTGATCTGGAAAAACATCCGCGTCAAGGAACTCGCACAATAAGGCACCCCAAGGCCGACTTACCACTGTCACCCCAGGCCTCAAGACGATCCCACCTGAGAGGACCAGGCGCGCTTCCGCTCGCAAGGCCGTCAGGCCCTGAACAGGCAATGGCGTGGCCTTGCATCCTTCTAGAATTCTCTGCCGTGGAACAATACTGCCCCGGCTTCAAATAGCGTCTTTTACGGCTCTTTTTGATTCCCACCACACTCATCTGCCACTGAGAAGGTGACAAGAGTTGCCGTTTTGACTACGATAGGGGTGTTGATGCGGAGTAGCTGCGAATCGCTCGAGCCTAACGAGGAACTGGGTTCGAGAGCCATCTGACCCCGCAAAATCCCACCTACGAACGTAGCCTGCCACCTTCCCTGTACGTTCACCACTCTACCGCAGTCACGCCGGAGAATCTGGCAGTCGCGTTTTCAGAAATAAGCAATGCACCCTCGACACAAACGTTATGGGGCTTTTGAGCCCACTGTCGTCCTCGGCTTAGGGCTGATCGCTTTGATTGGATTCTCATGGCAGTTTCTGCCAGAGTCCTTGGAAAGTCCGATCGACTCCTTCTTTGAGGCGGAAGATGAACACGAATATCTGACCACAGCGGCGGTCGTAACCCCCTTCGAGCATGTGGTGATTGAACGAGGTGAAATTGAAAGTTCGAGCAACGTGGAAGTCCGTTGCTTGGTGAGAGGTCGCAGTTCGAGCAGCAGCGTCAACATCCTAGAGATTATTCCGGAGGGAACTTGGGTTGAGGAAGGCGAGTTTTTGGTTCGACTCGATGATGCAGAGTTGCAAACCCGATTGATTCAGCAGCAGATCATCTGCAGTAACAGTAAGTCGTCTGTGATTGAGTCAAACGCATTAATGGAATCAGCCAAGCTGGCTCTGAACGAATACGCGGAAGGAACCTATATTGAAACCCTCGCTAAATATCAGAGCGAAGTATTTGTTGCCGAGGAGAACATGCGAAGGGCGGCAGAGTATTTAATTTACAGCGCCCGCTTGGCAGAACGCGGATACATCCCTGACGCACAACTTGACGCGGACCAATTTGCACTTGAAAAATCCAAAAAGGAACTCGGAGTAGCCAATACCCAACTGGAAGTTTTCACCAAGTACACGCGTGAAAGAATGATGACCCAGTTGAACGCTGCTATAAGGACGTCAGAAGCCAAGGTGCAGTCACGCGAAAAGACGTGGGAGTTGGACGAATTGCAACTTAAGGGAATCGAAGATCAAATCAAGTTGTGCTACATCACCGCCCCCGTTGCCGGGCAGGTTGTGTATGAACAAAACCGACGCAGTTCAAGCTCTACGATACTGATCGAAGAAGGGATGCCAGTACGCGAGCGGCAGATCATCATCAACCTGCCCGATCCTGCAAAGATGCGAGTGGTTGCCAAGGTTCACGAGTCACGCATCGGATTCATATCACCAGGCCAGTCCACCCAATTGCAGCTTGATTCGCTCATGGAAACATCGCTGACAGGGACGGTTACCGAGGTCAGCGAGTATCCGCTTCCGCCAATCAGCAGCTACATGTCGCATGTCAAGGAATACCCAGTTTCAATTCAAATCGACAACCCACCGCAAGACCTCAGGCCAGGCATGACGGCTCAGGCCAGAATTTTGATTGAAAGTCTCGAAGATGTCTTGCAAATTCCGATCGAATCAGTGATCGAGCGAGAGGATCGTTACTTCTGTGCCATCCCTGATCTCGAGGGAAAGCTGGAGGTAAGAGAAATCACGGTTGGTAGCGTTAACGACACCAACCTCGTCGTTTCATCCGGTCTCGAAGAGGGCGAGTTGGTGGTGCTCAACGTGGGCGACGCCGACATCATCAGTTCCCTCGAATTACCGTAGTCAAGAGCGTGAATCCGTTTGTCAGTTTTGATAAAACCGGCGGACACGAAACAAGACCATGCTGAAGCAACCTGATTCAACATCCGAAGGGAATACTTCCCCCACTGATCAGGCGGCGATTGCGTTGCGCGTCGTTGACCTTCGCAAGGAGTACCAGCTGGGGCTCGAGACGCTGCCGGTTCTCAATGGAATCAATCTTGAGGTTCCGCGTGGTGATTACGTCGCCATCATGGGGCCAAGCGGTTCTGGAAAGAGTACTTTGCTGAATCTACTCGGTGGCCTTGATACACCGACAGGCGGGCAGTACTTCATTGGGGATCAGGATGTCGCCTGTCTGAGTGATGATCAACTGTCGAAAATACGAGCCGAGCAAATTGGATTTGTTTTCCAGGCTTACAATCTGCTGCCACAGTTGAACGTGATCGAAAACGTCGAGGTACCGCTCGCCTACAACGGTGGCATGGCGCGTGCGGATCGAGAACGCACGAAAACGTTGTCCCAGCTGGTTGGTCTTCAGGGGCGAAACCAGCATCGACCTACCGAATTATCCGGTGGTCAGCAGCAAAGAGCCGGCATTGCCCGCAGTTTGATCAATCAACCGGCGTTCATTCTTGCAGACGAGGCGACGGGGAATCTCGATACTACCACTACCACTGAAATTCTCGACGTCTTTGAGGGACTCAATCAGCAGGGCGTTACCATTGTGATGGTGACCCATGAAGAGGAGGTCGCCCAACGGGCTCGCCGAATTGTACGCATGCGAGACGGCAACATCGAGTCCGACGAGCGGATGCAGCCACCTGTCGAGGCAACCCTGCCCGTAGCCTTTTCTGAACAAAACGGTCGGCCATCCAAGTTGCTCTTGAGGGTTCGCGATCTCAGACTCGGTGTCAAAACACTGCTGATGCATCCACTGCGTTCAATGTTGACCATTCTTGGCATCTTCATTGGCGTGGCAAGCGTGATCTGGCTGTTGGCAGTCAGCGAAGGAATTGCCTCTAAAGCTAATGCCCAAATCGAAGAACTGGGTGCAAACAATATCATCGTGATGACTTCTCGCCCCTCGTCGGACGAAGTGGGAGGCAAAAAAATCTATTTCTATGGTCTTACTGAAGAAGATAGTTGGCACCTGCAAAAAACCATTCCGACCGTCGATCTTGTCATCCCCTACTACCGTTATACCGGTCGCAAGTTCCGATACGCAGACCGAAGGGTCACTGGAGAGATCAACGCATGCACACCACAGTACAGCGAACTCTACAACCTCAAGCTTCGGCAGGGTCGGTTTCTGGTTGATCACGACGTTGAAACGGCGGCCAACGTGTGTGTTCTTGCAGCGGAGGTAGCCCAGAAACTTTTCAAACATGAAGACCCTATCGGTAAGGCAATTCATGTCGTTGACGATTTCTTCCTCGTCGTCGGCGTGGTTGAAACAAGAGCTGAAATTGACAGTATCGAAGATACCAGTCGCCGTCAGGATTTCTCTGATAATGTCTATGTACCACTGGAAACCTATTGGCGGCGATTCGGCGAAGCCTATTCGGTTGGCAACAACGGAGGCCGGGCGCTATCGCAGATCACGTTGCGTCTGAAAGACAAGAACGACGCGGTGGCGACAGGACTCGCCGTGGAGCAGGCGTTACAGCGAAGTCATTTGTTCACAGATTTCACCGTGGGTGTGCCCCTAAAACTACTTGAACAGGCCCGCAATACACGTTTGATGTTCATTACCATGATGGGGCTGCTGGCAGGTATCTCCCTTCTCGTTGGCGGAATCGGAATCATGAATATCATGCTGGCGACAGTGACCGAGCGCACCCGTGAAATCGGCATTCGTCGCGCTTTGGGCGCGACGAAACGTGACATCCATCGCCAGTTCCTGATCGAAACTGTCCTGCTCTCTGTCGCAGGCGGCGTCACCGGTATTGCCGCGGGCTTGACCTGCAACAAGGCCTTGCAACTGGTCCGTTGGGGATTGGAAAAACTCGTACCCGATGTGATGGAATCTTTACCCGATGCAGTACAAACCATGGAACCTATCATTATCCCGTGGTCAATTCCCCTCGCCTTTTTTATCTCAGTTAGCGTCGGGATCGTGTTCGGAATCTATCCGGCACGCCGAGCAGCAGCCATGAAGCCGATTGACGCGTTGCGACACTCCGGGTAGCGGAGACATTTCAATCACCCTTCGGGTTCTCAGCCTACACATAACCTCAAGGGACTTTATCACCAGCGTCCGTTGGGCGACCACTCGGGACTGTCCCGCGAGCACCCCGACTGGGGACTCCTGGGCCTCCGGCACCATCCTTGCCACGGAATTCTGTAAGTTCCTTCTTTGTCACGGCATCATCTTTGTTTGCATCAGCCGGAAGAATGAATTGCCGTACGAACTCAGGTATTTCAGCTTTCACAAGTTTTCCATCTTTGTCACGATCAAAGCGTTGAAAAACCTGTTCGACGCTGGGCGGTCCCCCCGTACGGCCTCTGACCTCTGCATCAACCGCCGCTGCTGCTGCAGGTGCGGTCTGACTGAGAGACGTGGCAACCACCTCTCTTCGCTTAGCAATTCGCTCTTTTGCGGAACCACGACCCTCTCGCGCCCATTGCCCCCAAAGAACCAAGTATTCGGGGACAAGTATTTTGCCGTCTCTATTCCGGTCCAGTTTGCCATACAGCTCATTCGCGAGCTTCTCGTCCTCAAGAAGTTTTGTTGCGTGACTAACAAACTCAGCCTTTTCAACCCTGCCACTTCTGCTGTCATTCATCCCCTGAATGATTCCCTTTGCTTCATCCGTAATGATGCGATTCAAAACGTATTCCGAACGCGTCACCACCGCATCGTTGTTTTCATCGGCAGCACGAAAAATTCCAGCGCGGGCCTGCGCTGTCATGTATCGCCCCCGTTCAACATATTCCTGTTGAGTGTGCTTGCCATCGCGGTTTGGGTCAGTGCGATCGAAGTGGTTAGCGTACTCATCAAGCAACTTCAGGCTGGTTCCTGCCTCAAATTTGGCGCCGAGCCTTGCCAATATCTCTGCGGCGGGAACATCGCCGATCAGAGTGACAGTTGCCGCTGGGGCGGAAACTGGTTGAGCAAGAATCATTGAAACGCTAAAAATTGAAATATTGATTGCCAGAACAAGCCTGAAACACGCATTCAGATCAGATTGATTTTTCTGTCGCACGATCATAAGTTCTTGCCTATGTGAAAAACCTTGCCTATGTGAAAAACCTTGCCTATGTGAAAAACATTGCACCGATGCATTCTGAGCGACTTTCGGATTCTACAACGAATGCTCTGGATGCTCAGGGCTGCCTTGACCGGATGCCAAGAGAGCTACCGCTTCAGCAGATTATAACTTGTTCGCGTTGCCTAGCGGAGCATCCTTCATCCGCTCAAATCCTAGCTCTGGTCGACTAATTACCACGCCCAGCAAACCGGAGTGATTTCCCAGCCAAAGTACCTGTAGGGTTACCCCGTACGACTGCCGGTTGCCCGTTGACAAAAACATAGCGAATCCCCACAGCATATTGATGAGGATCATCAAAAGTCGCGGTGTCGCGGATTGCATTTGGATCAAGGACCGTAATATCCGCGGCAAGACCCGCTTGGACCAAGCCACGATCCTTCATCGAGAGGATCTTCGCAGGCAGACCCGTCATGCTTCGGATTGCCTGTTCGAGCGTGATGACTTTCTCAGCCAGTGAATAATGGGCGATCTTTCGCGGGAAGGTTCCGTAATTTCTGGGATGTGGTTTGGTAGGTCCCGGTAATTTGGCGCTGCCGTCTGATGCGGTCGCGACCCAATCATGTCGCATCACGTGCCGCACATCCTGTTCGTTCATGCTAAATTTAACAACGCTGGCGCCACCATTCATCAGGATGGTGAAGACCACGTCAACAACAGTTTGCCCGGTTGATTTGGCGATGGCAGCCAGATTCATCCCGACCCACCCGGGCGACTTCTCGTATTTCGCCAACCGAATCGCTTCGCCGCGATCAGCTTTCTCAATCGCTTTTGAAATCAGCGGCAGCAATCGGTCGCGGTCTTTCACGAGTCGTTGTCGCAATTCCTTTCCACCTCCCTCACGCGCCCAACTTGGCAGAACGGTCGCACCCAAAGACGTGCTAGAGGCGATATAGGGGTACTGATCGGCAGTTACCTGATAACCTTGCGAACGTTGCTCCTCAATTTTACGGGTCGCTTCACGTACCAATCCCCAAGCATCACGCCCAGCAGCCTTGAAGTGGGAAATATGCACGGGAACATCGGCGTCGCGTCCGATCTTGAGAGCTTCCTCAATTGAGCCCAACAGACTGGTACCCTCTCCACGAATGTGGCTGGCGTAGATCCCGCCGTGCCGTCCCACAATCCTGGCAAGAGCCGTCAGTTCGCTGGTTGATGCAAACGAACTTGGCACGTAGATCAGACCGGTGGACATTCCCCACGCACCCTCACGCATAGCGTTCTCAGCGAGTTCCAACATTTGTTCCAACTGAGCCTCGGTTGGTTCGACCCGTTGCGATTTTAGAACCGCCTTACGAATACTACCCTGAGGAAGCAGATGCGCAACATTTGTACCCGCACCATGACCATCAATCTTGTCATAGTAAGCACCTACTTTGATGGGACCGGAACCACAATTCCCCGTCACCATGGTTGTGCAACCTTGGGTGACATAGTTCATCGCCGCGCGAGTCTCAGGCTTCTCCACCTCGCCATCGGAATGATTGTGCAGATCAATGAAGCCAGGGCAAACAACGAGTCCACGACAGTCAATTTTCCATTTCGCCGTGACGTTATCGCCAGCATTCGGCATGACAATTTTCCCGTCCAAAATAGCAGCATCCGCTGTCCGCACCGGTCCCCCTGTTCCATCGATGACTTCACCACCCCACAGTAGAACGTCGACAACAAGGTCATCAGCGGCTACCCATTGAGGATCGCACCACCCCAGCGGGAAGAATCCGATCAAAACCGTCACCAATGTTACAAGCGAGTTGGAATGATTTTTTCCGATCTTCCAATTCATAGCTGTCTCCTGTTGCTAACCTTCACCCCTGCCAACTTGAAACTCGATAACAAAGACGCGACAACCGACTTGCAAAGAACCTGGCTTTCGTTATCGACTTCCGATCATCATACCAGTGTCAACATGGCAGCACACGTAGACGCTTATTCACTGCGTTAAACCATAACACCATCGACAGAATCTGGGTCAGCCTGGCGGAATCAGTTAGCGATGGGGTTTCTCGCGTCCGGGGGAGACCGTTTGTGTGCAGCGCGCACCGTCAACTAGAACAACAAAACCACGCAGCAAGAAAAACAGATCGATCTCATCAAATTAACACAGTCGCGTCCACCAACGACAACGATGGGTTCGCACTGAATCTGGTTGCAACCATTAACATGAATCCGTCATTTAGCATTCGATGCGAATGTTTCCTAGAAAGCGCTAAATCCTCGTCTGTTTACTCTTCTAGAGGGCTGAATATTTACCGTCGTCTACCCTTCGTCGAGCAACGACTCAGAGTCGTCGCTACTTCAAGTGTCAGATCATTAGGACCAGCAGGACTCAACCACCCCTTGTGATTGGATAATACATCCCTTGTGATTAGATAAAACAAGGGCCGCGTTCGTGTCGAGTGACCGCGGCCCGTAAACCTGCAATCACCCCTGGTGCCCCAAAAGTACTGTTGTCAAGTTCGGCGGCATCGCTTTCAAGGCCCGGCTGCTTCCACCGCTGCACAGAGTCTTTGCAGCAGACCCAAATGTTTAGATGCGAGAAAGGGATTAGGCAGGCTGCTACGCAGCCAATTCATTGCAACAGCCACCGAGCTTTATGAGAGTAATTAACCCTCCGATTTCTCAGCCGCCTGGACTTCGAATGAACGCGTTGCGGGCCCGCCGTGTTCCCAGAGGCTCCTAAGTTAGCGACTCGACACACACAAACAGGCCGAGCAGCGTACAATCGACGTAACGGAAAGTGATGTGGTAACAGATCGCGTGAACAGGTTCTGGAAAAATGATTTACAATCGACGCAATTTTCTCGCTGAAACGGCAACCGGACTAGGACTCGGTGGGTTGCTCGCTGGCCTTGGCCCGCTTTCGGCAGAAGACGTGGTCATGGATCCAGGCATCGCCAGGTTTTCATCCGATATAGAACCCTTGGTTCAATTCCTGGAAGCAACGCCTCGTGATTCGATCATCGAGGAAACGGCGCGCCGTGTTCAATCCGGATTGAGCTACCGCGAGTTGCTAGCGGCACTCTTGCTGGCCGGTGTGCGGAATGTCCAACCACGGCCATCGGTTGGCTTTAAATTCCACGCCGTTCTAGTTGTCAACTCTGCCCACTTGGCGAGTCTTTCCAGCGCTGACGAAGATCGCTGGCTGCCGATCTTCTGGGCTATCGATAACTTCAAAAACTCCCAGACTCGCGATATTGCAGAAGGAAACTGGACGCTGCCCGCGGTTGATGAAGCCCATGTACCTGCTGCTCACAAAGCAGCGGGTCAACTGCGTGTTGCACTGGATCAATGGGACGAACAGGCAGCCGACGTCGCCATCACTGGCCTAGTACGCAACGCGGGTGCCCAAGAGATTTTCGACCAGCTCGCCATTTATGCAGCCAGAGACTTCCGTAGTATCGGTCACAAAGTAATTTACCTTTCAAACGCCTTTCGAACCTTGCAAACGATCGGATGGGATTACGCCGAACCGGTGATGCGCAGTCTTGTCTACGCAATGCTGAATCATCAGGGAAGTCCCAATCCAGCCGACAGTGATTTACCGGCCGATCGACCCGGGCGACTTAATCGTGACCTCTTAGAAAAAATGCCTACGCACTGGCGTGGCCGGACCGCGGACGATGGCGCAACGAGGGAACTGGTGACAGCTTTCCATGACTGTTCACCAGAACAAGCAAGTGAAATGGTCGTGGATTTAATCAATTCCGGAGTCGCGATTCAATCGATTTGGGACGGGATCTATGCGTCCGCCGGGGAATTAATGATGCGTCAACGCGGCATCATATCTTTGCATTCTGTCACCACAACGAATGCATTACACCATGCGTTCAAAACTGCCGCGAACGATCAGACACGCCAATACCTGTTACTTCAAAACGCATCATTTTTGCCGATGTTTCGAGAGGCAGCCCGCGGACGTGGACCGCTGGCAGACCGCCACATTACAGACTTGAACCATGAAGACAAGGCAAAGCCAACGGAATCCGTGCGAGCAATTTTTCAAACGATGGGCAGAGACCGGCCCGGTGCGTCACAAATGATGTACCAGTACCTGTCTGCGGGTGGCGATGCCCAATCCGTCGTCGACCATGCCAGGCGACTGGTTTTCCTGAAGGGCGACGATTCCCACGACTACAAATTCAGTTCAGCTGCTCTGGAAGACTATCGCCGTTTATCACCGCAATGGCGGAACCGATTTCTCGCTGCATCAACGTTTCAGTTGCGGAATGAAACCGAAAAGACGCGTCCCCTCGTGAAACGCATTCAAACAGCCCTCGCTTGATACGACAGATGCAGGCGACATTGCCGCCCCAAACTTGCGGCAGCGTCATTTTTTTTGCAATGCATCTCGATGCTTTCTGGTGGCACGTTCAACTTGAGATTGATTCTCAAACGGCAGGTAGGCGGCCCGCATCGTAAACCCGTAAAGCTTCCCTATCTGGGGATTCGGGATGAACCATTGGAAATCCCATGCCGGATTGCCTTCTCCACCGCCCGACGGTGATTGTGCCATCCATATCTGATCACGCTGCCGGAACATCAACGCAAAAGCCATTGACTCACTGACGCCGTAATACCACGCATCAACATGCTCGTACTTTGACCTATTTCCAACCAGCGTCAACGGAAACGTTTTATCGATTTCAATGTCATGCCTAAAGTCGGCGGGAGGATGCGTACTATGAACCCCATGTTTGGGTGTGATTGCTTTGACCCACCGGGCGGGACCGGACGTCCCCACCTCGCGAGCTCGAAAGTGAATCGCCTTGTCTGTTGCCTTGTCGATGTAACTGGCCCAGAACAGTCCGATAAATCCCTTCGCGTAGTAATTTTCGCGTGGAACGCACTCAAATGTATACTCAATCGTTCCATCAGTTAGCAGTTCATAACGCCCGCAACTCTCAAGTTTCCAGTTTCCGGTTGGTGGCTGATAAAGTTCAACCGTGAATTCATTGACCCGTCGAATCTGCATGGGGAACTTACGTGGTTCGAACTTTTCTTTCAGCCCAGCAGTTGTCCCATCGTGGATATGTTCGAAGTTCAGTCCGGAAATCGCCGGCACAAAAAAGTTCGAGTTTCTGCTTTTGTGTTTGAGTGAAGCAACCCCGTTGTATCCCGCTCGATGATCTGGCAAATTCGGAACATCGATCGCGCTATTATCGACGATGATCACCGTGGTATCTCCGCGAGTCATCTCGACAAAATGGCGTGTGACCCGCTCATATACCACGTCCCCATTCGTCAAACTCGTGACCCCAGATTCCGACAAACCGAGTTCCGCAGCGTGATTAATAGAATCTCCCAACACTGCACTCAGCGCGGCTACCATCAAACAATTCATCAAACTACTGTAAAACATAACTGATCGGCCTCGTTTCATTAGTTTGCTAATACGCAATGGAACCGCAACAGAGCATCCTCAACTAGCATTAGACGCATGTCTGGTTCGCCATTCAAGCGTGAACCAACGAGTGTTCCTTGCGACCGCGAACTGCTAACCACTCATCGCCGCTTCCTGAACTGTCTCAATCCCAGCGAAACCCGTACAATCCGACCGGCCATCACCAAGCTTTTCATTGAGCCTGTGTACAATGTTTTGATCGCGTTCCTACCCTACATACAGCCGCCGCGGAAATCAATTTGCCAGCGAAACAAACTGAAACAGCACGACTGAGCTTGCGTTAAGTTACCATGCCTGAACAACATATTTTGTTATGGAAGAATCAACTTTGCAAATCTTCTTCGATCATCGTTACACAAACTCGTCTCGTCGAAAGAACGCATCATTGTTGTTGACATTTGTCACTGAAACAGGTTCTACAATTTGTCAACAGCCTGCTAAGTGTCGACACGCTTTCGCTGAGCAGCAAGTTGCATCAGTTCATATGGCACTCCTGCTTTTCTGCCTGCTCTTCACAGAAAGCTGGGTCTTGGGCCAAGACATACCTGATCAATCACGAGGTATGCCAAGCGCTGATTCAGCGTTGATAGAACACTGTGCAGAATGCCACAGCGGCGAAACGGCAGAGGGTGGCATCCGGTTCGACAACATCAAAGACATTAAGTTGCCAGCGCGGCTCGAGCTTCTGAACAGAGCACAAGACCAGTTGTTTTTTAATTTAATGCCCCCCAAGGATTCGGATCAACTGCGACCAGAGCAACGTGCATCCCTCGCGACCCAATTGCGATCTGAACTCCAGCATCACAATGCCTCGCAGCTGGATGAAAAACTCCGGCATCCGGCCTTCGGCAATTTCGTCGATCACGATGGTCTGTTTAGTGGCCAATTCCGAGACAAACCATATACCCCCGCCCGTCGCTGGCTGGTCAGCCCCAGCATATTCCACGAACGGGTCAATGCAGTTTTCAAATTAAAGGGGTCCTCACGGCAACGTTCTTTCTATGGCGTCACCAATCCCATCGTGCTACCCGATCATTCCGGGGTCCGCTATTACGACACGACGACGCTGGATGGTGGTCATCTGCTGATGATGATGAACAACGCAGAATGGATATCCGGAAAACAGATTTTCGCGGCAAAGAACAGCGGAATTGACCGCAGCAAGCTGGTATTTTCAAATCCTAAGGACCGTTGGTACCCACCTGCATCACCGAACGCTTTCGTTGAAATTGTCGGGCAGAAATCAGTTCCAACGGACGAACAAATGATCGCGGCAATCAATGCACAGTTTGACTGTGTGTTGCAAAGACATGCCCTGCAATCTGAATTGGATAGCTATCTGGCATTATTAAGATCCACGATCCAACTGGGGGGCAACACTGAAGGGCTGCGTCAGATGCTTGTCAGCGTGCTTCTGGAATCCGAGTTTCTGTATCGCTTGGAATTTGGAGCCGGTGATCCTGATAAGTACGGCAGAAAGAAGCTCTCACCCAGAGAGGCAAGTTATGCGATTGCCTACGCTATTTCCGACCGCGGTCCCGATGAAACTCTGGTCCAGGCAATGAAATCAGGGCGTCTCGTCAGCCAAGCTGACTACAGACGGGAAGTCTCGCGTTTGCTGAACGACAAAACCACTTTCTACAGTGAAGCTGCATCCTCGGTAAGCAGCGGTCACGTGCGGCCACACAAGGTAACACATCCAAAACTCATCCGATTTTTTCGTGAGTTCTTTGGCTATCCGAACAGCATCAAGCTATTCAAAGACGTCGCCCGCAGCGGCGGATTCTATGACAATGCTGGAAGAGACTACACGGGCACCGCAGGGTCAGTGAGCAATGAAGCCGACCGGGTGGTAGATCATATCCTCAAACAGGATCAACACGTCTTCGAGGAACTTCTCACCACGGACCGTTTTTTTGTCATACATCCACACAGCAATGAGAACGGTGCAAAAATTGTCGCTGCATGGAAGGACGCGTATGCTGAATTAAAACACCTTGATTGGAGAGACAATGCAGAACAGGCATTGTTAAATAATTTCGAAAACCACAAAGGTGCTTTTAAAACGTTGAGGATCACTGATCTGAAAGAGAGTCGCCAGCGAGTCAATGTCAGGGACTTCAAAAGATTCATGGACTTTTTTGAAAACACGTTTGACAAGGGCATCACACCTGTCACCTTTCCGTGGTTCTATCACGGCGGTCAAAAGTTCAGGTATTCCGAAATCTACAGTCTGCCGCGAGTTCCAGGCGGTGGTCCGATTGGTTCCAGCGGAAAGTACCGCGACCAGGTGGCGTGGGACTATCCGGTCGTCCAGCCATTCAAGGTCCCGAACCGAAAGGGAATTCTGACACATCCAGCATGGCTATTGGCCCACTCACAGAATACCGAAACCGATCCGGTGCGGCGGGGTCGCTGGGTGCGTGAGAAATTGCTCGCGGGACGAGTTCCCGACGTGCCAATCACAGTTGACGCTCAAATCCCGGATGACCATCACCAGACGCTCCGAGAACGACTCGATTCAGTGACAACAAAGGATGAATGCTGGAAGTGCCACAAACAAATGAACCCGTTGGGCGTTGCATTTGAAATTTTCGATGACTTCGGCCGCTACCGAACCGAGGAGCAACTCGAGCACCCCGACAACCTGATTCAGAAGGGCAATGGAAAAACCAGCGCCAATGTCTACAAAACCAAGCCCGTTGACGCCGTTGGTTTTCTTGACTCAACGGGAGACCCGAACCTGGATGGCGAAGTCAAGGATGCCTTCGACCTGATCACTAGGCTGGCAAAATCAGACCGTGTACGGCAGTCAATCATTCGCCACGCCTTTCGTTATTTCCTGGGACGTAACGAGATGCTTTCTGATTCCCAGACTCTGATAGATGCTGATCAGGCCTACGTCGACAGCGGTGGCAGCTTCAACGCTGTTGTTCTTTCCATCCTGACCTCTGATTCATTCATGTATCGGAAATAGCGTCATGTCGATTCCAGTCACTAACGGAACAAAACGCGGTGGAGGTTACGCGATTACAGATTGCATCCCTGAGGGCGTGATCGACACGCCCGGATCCACACAATGTACAGCTATGAATCTTTTTCCATTGTCTATACCCGACTTTAGAAAACTAGAAATTGACTCTATTTACACGCCTCCGAGCATCGACAATTTCCTTCCATGTCGATGACAGTTCATCTTTTTCAAAAGAGAACCTGCCATGATGATTAATGCGATATTTCCTTGGAGACTGGCGATTTTGGCGACCGTGACTCTCGGGCTGGGTCAATCACCATGCATTTCCCAGATTCCACCGATGAATGTCCTGTTCATCGCTGTAGATGACCTACGGCCCGAACTGGGTTGCTATGGGCATTCAAACATTCACAGTCCCAACATCGATTCACTGGCCCGTCGCGGCATGCTGTTTGAACGTGCGTATTGCCAACAGGCAGTCTGTAATCCCTCTCGATCAAGCCTGATGACTGGCATGCGACCAGATTCGCTTGGGGTAACCGGCAATCATTTGCATTTTCGTACCAACCACCCAAATGTTGTCACTCTGCCTCAGCACTTCAAACAGCACGGCTACCAGTCCGAAGCGATCGGCAAAATTTTTCACGGCGTGTTCCCGGACGGATCAAGCAAGACCAAATGGGACACGATGGGCGACCCCGCAAGCTGGTCAGTGCCCGCCATCCGTTTCGGACCGCGATATTACTACACCGAGGATGGTATAGCTGCAGCCAAACTTGCTTATCAGCAGATGTACAAACCACAGAACTCCGGTGCTGATGACTGGACGAACAAACTGGTATTCGGACCTGCGACGGAAGCACCTGACGTCGCCGACAACGCCCTTTACGACGGAAAGGTCGCAGAAGCCGCAGTGAATAGGCTTCAACAACTGGCCACCACCGCCAAACCGTTCTTCCTTGCAGTGGGGTTCATCAAACCACATTCGCCGTACATTGCGCCAAAGAAATACTTCGATCTTTACAACGATGTAGCGATGCCATCGGACATCCCATTTCCAACCGATGCACCCTCCTACGCCGGGCATGGCTCGGCGGAACTTCGCCGCTACACCGATCAGCCAAAGCGAGGGTCCATCCCAGATCAGACACAACTGCGGATACGTCACGCTTACTACGCCTGCATCAGCTACATCGACGCACAGATAGGTCGTGTGATTGCCGCACTGGAACAAACCGGCTTGAGCGAAAACACCATCGTTGTCCTGTTTGGCGACCACGGCTATCACCTCGGCGAACAGGGACTGTGGGGTAAAACGACAAACTATGAACTCGACACGCGTGTCCCATTGATTGTGATGACACCCGGAATGAGCGCCGCGGGAAAATCGACGTCATCCCTGGTGGAACTGGTCGATCTCTACCCGACCCTGTGCGAACTTGCAGAACTGCCAGTTTCCAAACAGCTCGAATCCAATAGCTTTGCACCGATTCTTGACGACCCGACCCATGTCACCAAACAAGTTGCCCTGAGCCAATACCCGCGTGCAGGCGGGCTGATGGGATACTCCATCCGCACCCCAACTCATCGTTTGACGCAATGGATGCACCAAAAGTCGGGCGTTTTTCACGAAACGGAGTTGTACGATTATTCCGCAGGCCTCGTCGAAACCCGTAATATTGCCGCATCAGCACCTGCTCTTGTTAGCAAACTATTGCCCCGCTTGATGAGTTCCTTTGGTATTAGTTTCCTTGCGTCTCACAAACCTCAGGTAACACCTGACCAACCGGATGTTGAATCAAAAGTCGGTCAAACCAGTTTTGAAACTGCAAACGCGGGACAATTCGATGAAGTAAAAAACGGTGTTGGAACCTGGCGGTCCGAGGCAGGGCAATGCATCATCGATAACAAACACGCAAAAACCGGGCGACATTGCCTGCAATTAACGGGCGGTGAAAAATCAACGGTTACGCTGGACATTTCTGACAAAGTCGACGTGACCGGCGATTTGACTTTTGCAGCCGAGCGTTGGACAAGTCGTTCACCCTTCTCGTTCCGCATCGAAAAACGAACGGATGCGGGTTGGTCCGAACTATTCAACGGCGACCGCACAATACGAGTAGGCCGGCCGTTTCTTTCAAACGTCAAAATCCCGCTGGGCGACGTTCCAATTAGCCAATTGCGTTTTTCGGTCACCAGTCCCCCTGGCACTGGCATCCTGATCGACGATGTTCGGATCGCTCCTGCAGTTCCACAGAAAATCGTCAGCGCAGAGATTGTACCTCTAACGCTGCCTGCGCTCGTCGGAACTGATTCCAGTCCGTTGCTAAAGCTGAAAATTGAAACAATCGGCAGCAGGAATCCGATTTCGCTGACGGAAGTAAAAGCAGCAATCCTGAGTGAGTTGGGTGATGTTGTTTCGGCACAGGCTTTCTGGACAGCAGGGACCGACCAATTCACAAAGACCATACCCTTCGGTCAGGTCGACCGGATCGCCGACAGCGGACAACAGCAGGACGCCGGACGCGAACCCGGAAAGAAGGGCACGGTGGAAACGACAGCTGTCGCATTCACAGGAAATCAGACTCTCCAAGAGGGTAAGAACTACATCTGGATCGCATGCAAGCTTGCCAAAGACGCTGACATTAGCCATCAAGTTGGAGCGATGTGCCGCGAGGTCACATTCTCGGATGGTGGAACACTCAACGTCGAATCCAAGCCCCAGCTTCAGCGTCTTGGAATCGCCCTAAGACAAGGGGGTGATGATGGTGTTCATACTTTTCGCATTCCTGGTTTGGCTACGACTAACCGAGGAACACTGATCGCGGTCTATGACGTGCGGCACCGGTCGGGTGGCGACCTTCCGGGTGACATTGATGTCGGCATGTCACGTTCCTGCGACGGAGGAAGAACGTGGGAACCAATGAAGGTCATCATGGACATGGGCGACAATCGCCAGTGGAACCATGACGGCATTGGCGATCCAGCGGTCCTTGTCGATCAGAACACCGGAACCATCTGGGTGGCAGCAACATGGAGTCACGGAAATCGTTCATGGGTGGGTTCAGGACCGGGTCTGACGCCCGATGAAACCGGTCAACTAATGCTGGTTCGCAGTGATGATGACGGCGTTACTTGGTCGGCACCGATCAACATCACTTCACAGGTCAAGAAACCGGACTGGTGCTTTATCCTGCAGGGCCCCGGCAAAGGAATCACGATGCGTGACGGCACGATTGTTTTTGCTGCCCAATACCAGGACCCGCCCGAGAAAAATCGATTGCCCCATTCGACAATTATCTATTCGAAGGATCATGGTGCTACCTGGCAGGTTGGCACGGGTGCTTTTGACGACACGACCGAGTCACAGGTGGTCGAGATCGAACCCGGCGTCCTCATGCTCAACTGCCGCTACAACCGAAAGGGGGTGCGTGTTGTCATGACCACCAACGACATGGGGGAAACATGGCAAAGGCACACGACTTCAGAGCGATCGTTGATTGAACCGGGCGCCTGCATGGCGAGCCTGATCGATGTTGATCAAGAAGTCGGCAAGGACGTTGGCAAGTGGCTGCTGTTTTCCAATCCAGACAGCACGCGTGGACGTAACCACATCACGATCAAGGGTTCGGCCGATCGCGGAATGACCTGGCCCAAAGAGCATCGATTGTTGCTGGATGAGCAGAACAGTGCCGGATACTCATGCATGTCAATGATTGACGAATTCACCGTTGGCATCCTTTACGAAGGCAGCCAGTCACACATGACGTTTCAGCGAATCGCGTTAGCAGATCTGATGGGAAGCGAATCGCCGCAACAATCAGGTGGCTCTGCGGTACCATTGGATTCTGATGGTGCAAGGGAATCGCCTGATGAGCAGGGTTCTATCGATCCACATGACATCCACTCATCGACCGTCAGCCTCAGACTTCCAACGGTATTTGGCAGTCACATGGTCCTGCAAGCAGACGCACCGCTGCCGATCTGGGGTGTTGCGAACCCTGGCAGCGAAGTTTCCCTGCAACTGGGTGACGATAAAAAGAAAACAACAGCGAATCCTCAAGGTGAATGGAGGGTTCAGTTTCCATCACGGAATGCGTCTGGTATAGCGACCTCGCTTACCGTTCAATCCGGCGATCAACACATCGTCTTGACAGACATTCTGGTCGGAGAGGTCTGGGTTTGCGCCGGGCAGTCAAACATGGACTGGCCTCTTGTGCAGTCAGAGAACGGCCAACAGGAATTGGCGGCAGTGAACCATCCCCAATTGCGTCTATTGCATCTGGTGGGTGGTGCGAGCGGCAGCGGGGGCAGCTACTCGCATCAGCATCTGTCTCGTCTCGATCCCGATACTTTTTGCGAAGGTCGTTGGCAAGTCGCATCGGCTAAGTCAGCGAGCAACTTTTCAGCGGTGAGTTGGTATTTTGGCAGAAAACTGCAAGACAGTTTGAACGTCCCTGTCGGCTTAATCTGCCCGGCAGTGGGTGGCACGCCAGCGGAATCATGGGTCCCTGCGGATGCCTTACGTGATTCTCCGGAATTGAAAGGACTGGTAGCTGGTAACTGGCTCGACAACGAACGCTTGGGCGAGTTCTGCCGAACACGGGGCGAACAGAACCTGTTGTCAGCCATGCAGGCCGGCGAAAACCTTCCCGGCGATGGATGGGGTCCCAACCACTCGTTTAAACCAGGTTTCATGTGGTCTGCAGGGATACAACCATTGATCCCGTTCGCAATCCGCGGAACCATCTGGTACCAAGGTGAATCAAACGCAGAGACGCCAGCTCGAGTTCGCGAACACGGTCTGTTGTTTCCCTTGCTTATCCATCAATGGAGGAAACGTTGGGGGCAAGGCGACTTTCCCTTCTTGTACGTTCAGTTGCCTGCAATGAACCGCCCGGAATGGCCGTCGTTTCGTGATGGGCAGAGACGCACCCTAGGTAAACTAAGCCATGTCGGCATGGCGGTCACCATCGACACAGGGCATCCCTCCAATGTACATCCGAGGTTAAAAAAGCCGGTCGGCCAGCGATTGGCCTCGTGGGCATTGGCCACGACCTATGGATTGCAAGGCAGCCACAGCCCATCGGGACCGTTGTTTGAGTTTGTTCAACGTCAGGGCAACACGCTTGTCGTGTCATTCCGCCACGTCGGCGATGGCTTGAAATCGCTGGACAGACAACCCATTCGTCACTTCGAGGTTTGTGGTCGGGACGGTATTTTCCAACCCGCCATGGCCACCATCATCGGTCCCCACAACGTAGCGTTGTCCAGTTCAATCGTCGCCAATCCCAATGATGCGCGTTACGCGTGGTCACCGTATCCCGACCCCAGCGTCAACCTCGTCAACAGTGATGAATTACCGGCATCCCCTTTCTCAACCGAAAGCGAGGAAGCCGTATTCGCGAGAAGTGTGCAGGTCGAACGAACTGCGCCAGACAACGATCAAAGACCGAATATCCTGCTAATCGTTTCGGAAGACAACGGACCAGAGCTTGGGTGTTATGGCGACAAGTATGCTCGCACACCGAATCTTGACCAATTAGCAGCCGAAGGCGTTCGTTTTGAAACAGCCTATGTCACACAGGCAGTATGCAGTTCATCGCGGAGCACCATCTTTACTGGCTTGTATCCCCATCAAAATGGGCAAATCGGACTAGCAACCCACAAGTTCGAAATGTTTCGTGCATGGCCAACAACTTATTCCCTTCTCAAAGCTGCCGGATATCGAACCGGATTGATTGGCAAAACTCATGTCAACCCCTCCAGCGTGATCGAGAGCCATGTCGATTTTCGACGAATCCCATCCTCAAATTTCTCAAAGAAGGATCTTGATGCTTACGCAAAGGAATCTGCTGCCTTCATCAACGCTTCTGAGCGACCGTTCTTTTTGACGGTCAACTTCCCCGATGCACATTGGCCGGTGCAGGATCAAGTGCAAGGACGCCCGAAGACCGTCACGGCCCCTGAAATCGCTGGGCCCTTGCCCTACATCGGTTTTGACAACAACCGATTACGCGGTCATCTGAGTGGATTCTACAATTGCATGGCACGTCTTGACGAGTGCGTTGGAGAGTTGATCGACGAACTCGCAAAATCGGGAAAAGCAGACAACACGTTAGTGATTTACATCGGCGATCATGGAGCCCAGTTTGCTCGTGGTAAGGTGTTTGTCACAGAAGGGGGATTGCGGATCCCCTTCGTGGTCCGTTGGCCCGGCAAAGCAAAACGTGGCCTTGTTTCGCAGCAACTGGTCTCTACCATCGATCTGCTGCCGACCATCGTTGCCGCAGCTGGTATCCAGAAACCAGATTACCTGCCCGGAAAAGATTTGGCTGCCGTCCTTAACGGACAAACCAAAACCCTTCGCGACTATCTTTTTGCTGAGCGAAACTGTGACTCGGCTGACTTGCATTTTCCGCAGCGTGCCATTCGAGATTCGAGGTACAAACTCATCAAAACCCTTTTAGCAGACCGACCGGATCCAGGTGCCCACAAGTGCCTGGTTAATGGAGCATCGAATTTTCGTGGTTCGCCGACCTACGAAGAGCTAAAAACTGCAGACCAGCGAACGCAGACCGCCTATGCAACCTGGCTCAACCCACCTGAGTACCAATTGTACGATCTGGAGAATGACCGCCACGAATTTATAAACGTGACGGACGATCCTACCTTGGAGGAGGTCAAGACACGTCTAATCAATCGGCTGAGTCAATGGCAGCAAGAGACAGATGACAAACTCCGCATTCCTGAAATGCTGGAACATCTAACCCGAGAAATTGATGACTGCCGAGAACAAAGACTCCGCTCGCCCCAAGGAGGGTGGGAATATACAAAGTACCTGGCACCGGCAATCACAGACTAATATGCCGCAGCCTCTCTTCTGATTCGCTGGTCCAGCGTCAACAGGATCTTCTTGCGGACGGCCATAACAAACGATCGGTCTATTTCAGCAATACGTCTAAACGCTGGGTGACGAATTCCAACGAGCGTTGTCCATGGTGTCTGTAAAACGCGTTTACGTTAGTGAGTTGCGCTCGCTTTACAGTGAATAAAATCATCGACCACCCAAGCGACAACCACCATCGAACCCACTTATCGGGTTGGCACATTCCTCACCATTCGCCCCGAGTTCACAATCTTAGCTGTGACACATTTGGATTCTAGTCGTTGCCGCTTGAACTTTTCGGTAACGAGTGAACCCAGAGGACATTCAAACTCATGTTAAAACAGGTTTCTTAGTCGTCATGTATTCCTGCTTCTTTCCCCAATCCTTTTCGGCGTCTTTGGCTCCCAAGTCGCGATTGCTGCAGACACTGCAGGCAACCATCGACACCAGTGACACGGCTTGGGTCCTTGCGTCCACCGCACTTGTTTTATTCATGACGATCCCGGGATTGGCGCTCTTCTATGCCGGTTTGGTCAGAAAAATCAACGTTCTGTCGGTCTTGATGCAATCAGTTTGATTTGGATCATCGCCGGGGTCGTCGCGGGTAGTCGACAGAGCCTGATGTTGATCAGTGGAACGTTGGTGTTCCCTATGCGTGATCCTAAGGGCGGTGTCGTTGGAAGTCGGCATTCAGAACGCCGGTTTGGGAACAACGCTGGCGGTGACGCTGTTCGGCGCGGGCAGCGGTCCGACCATCCCGACTGCGTCCTACACGTTCGGCTTCATGTTAACCGGCACAGTCTTGGCGACCTGATGGCGGATTTGGCCGGGGGATCCGGCGGCGTCATATCTAACACCTCTAACACCCTAATCTGTTGGTAAAAGGCTGGGTGTGATCAGGCAGGGTGTCTGGGCGGGTGGGGATCACGTGGAGATTGCTGTCTCGCGCCGACCGTAGAAATGTGCTGGTCCTATTGCGCCGTCGCTCGCTGGTGAACGAGTGGTACGTTTGGGACGGGCAACTTCGTCCGCTTCGTGGACTGTGGTTTGATGACGAAACCAACCGCAGTGGGCGGGAACAATACTCAGCTTGAATGGGAATACGCATATTGCTATGAGATAAGGCTACGGGTGTAGTGTCCCGCTGCGCCTTGAAATACAGATAGCATTACATCCGAATATATACGGCACCAAATTCTGCCATGGCCACTTCAGACCCGTCAGTTCGTTGTCCAGACTATCGGATAGGCGATTTTGTCATCAAACGCGAGCGATTCTCGGATTCTGAGACGGCCGCGTACCGGCAGCACTATCCCGACTCGATCGGAGTGTCTTATTTGACCGCCACAAAACGTCGCCGAAAGTATACGTTGTTATCGAACTTGGTCGAACAATGGGAGGCCGAGCGGAGCTGTGAGAAGCCGACGGAGACGACGTTGTCGATCCATTTGAGGCTGGGCGACCGGATAGCGCAAACGAAGCTGCCGACGGCAACTGAAATCGCTGGAATCGCCGAGGACATTTTAAAGCGTCATACAGAAATCGACCGCATCGTGTTGCTGTACGGGAATCACCTCACTGGCCGTGCCGCCATGCAGGAGCAAAGTTTGGAGTACCTCGGTGCTTTGGAGCGGTTGCTGTTGCCGTTGGGAGACCAGCTGAACCGGCAGATTGAGCTAAAAAAACGGATCGACATAGACCCTGACGAAGACTTTGTTTACCTAACGAATTCCAAGTATTGCGTGCTGACGATCGGCGGGTTTTCTGCTTTGGCGGGGATCTTGTCAGCGCGCCGCGGCGGGGCGGTTCATTTGTCTTCTTATCGCGGGCCGGGCTATTTGACGGCGCAAATCATCTATTCGCGGTGGCTCGGCCGGTCGCGCCGGCGTCAAGCAGCTTGATTTCGCCAACCGGTTTCAGCCCGCGCTGCGCGTTCCTTGCACCACGCTAAAATGGTAATAGCGGCACCGATTCATCATTTCGAGCTCGGTGACTTGAATCAGTCATTTTGAGTTTGGTTTTCAGTTTATGGCGACAGGGGAATTGATGTCCCAGAGTAACATCACCGCCGACGCGGTCGTCAGCGACATCCGTTTGATCACGTGGCCGACATCTTGCGGCGCTGTGGTGTACAGTTGCCGCGTCGCCCAACGGCAGTCAATTTCTATCAAATACACCCCAGCAGCCAAATCTCAGACCTTGTTCGCTCGTCTCAATTCCCAACAAGCAATCGAACACGCGTGCTGCGAAAGTGTACTAACGCGGCTGCAACGATTGTCCGGCGTACAAATCGAACTTGGTATGCGGATTCCGAACGTCTAAAATCAATCACCCGCGCCCCCATTTTTGCAGTTTGCCGTTTACAATAGGTGTGATTGAGCCAACGGAATACGTGGCACAATCCCGTGACTGAGCAAACAACAGTTTGCAGGAACTATTCATACACCGAAAACCCTAATTTTACCGATGCATGAAGTTTGCCTGTTCTGATTGCGTATCTCGTCCCGTCGATTCCCTTGCGAATATTTATGCACAAATCGATCATTGCTCCCATGTTCGCATGGCTGACCTTTGCCACTTCGGCAATTGCTGAAGAAGCACTCATTCCGTTCGTGTTTCCGCAAGAGGTGCAAACACTCATCGCAAACCATTGCAACGATTGCCATGCAGGGGCATCCAGTGAAGGCGACGTACGACTTGATCTGCTCGTCAAACTAGACCAACCTGAACGCCTTGATTTACTCAACAAATTACAAGAGCAGATCCATTTTGGTTTGATGCCGCCAGAAGAAGCAGATCAACCCACTGAGCTCGAATATTCGCTATTGGCCAGCTGGGTGTCTCAGGAACTACAACGCTACAACGCATCGAAGCTGGAGGAAAAACTGAGGAAGCCGGAGTATGGGAATTACGTAGATCATCTAAAATTATTTTCTGGCGAGTACGCGCACATCAAAGGTTTCACGAATGACCGCCGCTGGTTAATCAGCGAGTTCATTTTCGATGCGCGATTCAATGAGATCATCGATCACCGACCACACATGACCATCGATGGAAATCGTGAGTACGTAATCGGCGACAACAATCGTCGCGTCAACTTAACCAATCCTTTTCTATTGCCAACCAATACTGGCGTTCGATATTACGCCAATGCAACGCTCAACGGCGGTCATCTCCTGACAATGATCACCAATGCAAAGGAGGTTGCGCAACACATGGTCTATCTAGCTGGTCGAGACAGACGCTACGTACCAGCAATCACTGACATCATGGGCTTGGAGTGGGAACAAGAACGGACGCTAGTTGATCGCGAGAAGTTCCTCAACACGTTCATCGAAGACGTTTTGAGAGATCTATATCAGGACAGACACACCGAACTGTTGCCAGTGTTTACCCGTGTGAATATCAAACCAGCGGTTTCTGCTGAGGGTGAGCCGATCAAGAAATCTGCATTTCATGCGGCGCAGCCCGGAGCTCAGGAACTGATCCTGATTTTTCATTCCATGCAGAGGAACCACCAGACCGAACAATCCGACAAACAACTTGTCGAAAAATGCGAACGGGAATGGTTCAACTATGGATACAGCGAACGTACGATCCAGACACGACTTACTTTCCTTGCCGGCTACATGAATGAATTTCGGGAACAGATCAAAATACACCGCTACGAGCAAAAACACAAAACACCTGTCTACCGCCCACGTTCTGAGTCCGAGCAACGCGAAATTCATCAGTCCCTTCAGCAGCACCGGAAAAAGGGAGACCGCTACTTCAACGTTATCGAGAAATGCATCGCACAGTGGAGATCACAATTCGAACAGGCGCGTGTTGAGGCGGGTCCCCCAGATCACGTTACAGTCGATGATTTAGTCAACCAACTGTTTTTAAAGGTTTACAGACGAAGTCCCGGCGAATCAGAAGCCGCGGAATACGCCTCATTGGCTCACTCGTATTTCCAGCGACTCGGCAATGTTGGTGCAATTAACAAGCTAATTCAAACACTGATATTGCGTTCCGAATTTTTTTATCGCCAGGAGTTTGGAACTGGTAATCCAGACGTTCATGGCAGACGCATG
>JAPKCI010000520.1 GCA_028823035.1 Rubripirellula sp. | reverse complement strand
TTGGTTTCTAGCCTTGGTTTCTAGCCTTGGTTTCTAGCGTTGGTAAATGGGAAGATAATGGTAGCGAACGCTCAGGCAAAGGATTGCCAATGCAGTGGAATAGACCGTGCCGACGTTTCTTTCTTCTCCTCCTCGGGCCAGCCATGCACCATCGCTCCGCTGGGATTCAAGCAGTAATTTTGGAACCAGGTCGTCAGCCCTTTCAGCGTACTTGCCACCTGCTTGATGCATGCCCTGGGCGTAGTAATACAGACCGTAAAAGAAGAATCGCTCGTTTGGCTTGGGAGGGTGTTGCAGGAGCCACTCTGAGGCACCTTTGACCATCGGCGAATCATATTTCCCACAGACCTGCATTGCCAGCAGGCCAGCTGCTGACATCGTGAATGACGGGTGATGTGTTCCGGGGGTGTAACTGAAGCCGGTTACTTTGTCGCGTGGAGTTCCGTCGCGGTTCATTGGTGATGCGTATGAAAAACGGAGGTATTGAAGTGCCGCATCAATCGCTTCACCAGGTACATTCAATCCGTCGTTCTTGGCTGATCTTAGAGCCATGAGTTGCCATACCGAAACGGATAGATCCGAATCGCGGCTGGTCGGCGTGTAACGCCAGCCACCCTGCAGCTTTTCCGACTTTGTCACTTCCTGAGCTGACAGGATCAGCTTGATTGCATTGACCAACATTTCATGGATGCGTTCGTTTTGTTCAACACTCGAACCCATGCCGAGGATTTCTGTCAGCATCAGGGTGGTGATGCCATGGCCATACATTCGTGATCCATCTCGGCCACCCAAGTATCCCTGCGTGTCCTGATGTTTCTTGTCGAGGACGAAGTCGACCGCCTTTACCATTGATCTGCTTGTTGCAGAGTAGGTTTGCGGTTCGACGCCAATCGATGCCATCGCCATGATTGCCAGCGATGTCATCGCGACATCATGGCCACGATCAGAGATCGATCCATTGTCACGCTGTACCTGGACGAGATACTCGACCCCGGACCTCACTGCGCGATCAATGTCATCGGGCAGGTAGAGGCTGGCCGCGGATTCACGCAGCAATTGAGGATCTTGGGCACGACTCGCATGGCCTGCAGTTGCTGCTGCCAGTCCCAGCAACCAGTGTCTGCGAGAGCTTCGAGCGAACGTGTTGGGGTTCGGATTCATGGCTTCACTCGGACTTTTCCGCTGCACGGGTGGCGATGGCTCGGAAGTAGGCTTCAATCTCGCTGCGATACTGCGGAGCAACGCTTGCTGCACGACTCTCTGATGCATCCGCTGTTCGGCGTTCTCGAAGTTGTCCCCAGTCTGTTCCCGCTCGTTCGATTTGACTGATGTCGATCTTGCCACCCGCAGGCATTTGCATACCGGCTCCCGATTCCGTGGCTGGGTTCGACCCTTGGGATGGGCTCGGTTGGTTGGGGTTCATTTGTGCTTGCCGGTCGCGGGCGGATTGCTGAGACTGGGACTGCATGGCGTTGGCTAAGGTTGGCGAGGATTCACCGGCAGTTTGGGGCTGTCCCGATGGTTGGCCCGCCTCTTGCCCAGGCTGTTGCCCTGGCTGTTGACCAGGCTGTTGACCAGGCT
>JAPKCI010000298.1 GCA_028823035.1 Rubripirellula sp. | reverse complement strand
CCTCGTGGTCAACGACGTTGCCGTACTCGAACCGCAGCAGCTTTTCAGCAAGTGCTTGTGCCGCTTTGCCGTTGACTTGGCTGTCAATCCATTGCAACAGGATCTTGCGCTCAGCGTCAGTTGGTTGGCTGGCTTTTTCGGGGGGCATCTCAGTGAGGTGAACGACATCTTGCACTTGACGGAACAACGATTGTTGATCGACCGCATCGAGCGATTCCAGCGAGTGCAGTTGCACCTCGCCTTCCTGCTTGTTCGTGCCATGGCACGACACGCAATAGGTGCTCAACACCCGCGTTGCTTGTTCCTTCAACTCGGTCGGGTTCGGGGCAGTATTGAACGTCGTCTCCGTTGCTGTTGCGGTCTGTGCAAACAATGGCAACAAACAAACAAACCAAGAGGCCATGAATCCGCTCAGGCACGCGGCAAAACTTGTCCACTTCATTTCAGCTCTAACAAAATCGTGTTTTCTGAGTTCAATGCCGACTCCGAATGTTGGCGTCAAGGAAGATAAGAGGGTCAAGAGGAAAATATGACGGAGGAGATGGGGACGGAGGAGATGGGGACAGGCAACGATTACCATCCTTGGATCTGGTTGGGATCCACAACCTCCTCCATGATAGTCTTCCCATGAGTTTGTTGAAGCTGAGAGATGCGCGAAATCAACAAAGCTGGGAAAGTTTTGCTCGCCACACGCAAGCAAAGATCAATGCATGTCCATGTCCCTGTTTTCATTCTTCCCACACAGTCAGGTGCCTCTCGGACTTCAACAAGATCCTCCCTCAGGAGTCTGTTATGTTGTTAACAAATCAGAACCATTTGAGCTGACAAACATCTGGGCCCCGACGGTCTGCCGCGAGCGGGGGTTTTTTGAGTTTTAAGGTCTGCTGCGGAGGGTTTGCAGATAGTGATTCGGTGCTCTGCCCTCGAAAACCTCGAGTGGCTGCTGATTCGTGCTATAGTGGCATTTGACCGGTTCCATGACTAGCGAGTTGGGGGCGAATGTCGAGGTCGTCAACAGAGAAGCTCCCTAAGCACCGAAACAGGACGAAGGCCGAAGCGGCCCCGTCATCGATGACCCACGCGGCGGCAATGATTTCAGTTTTACCAATGCCATCCATTACCAATCCACTGGGGCTAACAAATGAACTGGAAGATAAGAAACACTCACCTGCTCGGCTTCGTATCGGCGATCGTGTTGGCCGGAGTGTGCAGCCAGCCCGTCAATGCCCAGCTCTCTCCGCCGACCGGACCGTCTTACGGTGGTAGCGTTCCGAACAGCAGGAGCGTTGTTTCCGGAATCACGTGGTATGGCGTGCTGCAAGATGGCTTGGATGAAGCAAAGCGAACAGGAAAGCCGATTCTCTTTATCACGGCAGCAGCGCAATGCGGCAGCGTGCCAGGCATGTGGTGACCGGGCAAACAGAACATGGACAGGAGTTTCCTGTCCGACGAAAACACCATCAAGGCTTCGCGTGACTTTGTGTGCATTCGCACGGTAACCTATGAGGACAAAACTGAAGCGATCTTTCTGAAGTCAACGTTCATGGGCCGAACTGGCGGCGATCTGCGGAACTTTGGTTTTTGCATTTTGTCCCCCGACGGGAAGCGGCAACTTCGACGCAGCAATCGTGGCCCGAATTTCGCATACGCGAATTCGAGAGAGATGGCAGCCGACTTGCGTCAGATCGCCAAGCAATATTCAGCAAAGACGACGGGCAAAGAATCGAATCCGGCGCTTCCACAAATGAAAAGCGTTCGCTTGGGAATCAATGTGGCAAGTTGCGATGGCTTGCCAAGTGTCGTTGTCGCAGGCAGGGATCAAAGCGAGGTCGACCGGCTGAACCAGAAGCTCAGTGCAGTCATCTGGAGCCAGGAACTGGCCGGCAGATTCATTTACGCCTCGACGACTAATCTCAACGACCTGAATATTGTCGCCGGGGCGAGAGGGAAGACAGGGATCCTGGTCATTAAACCCGATGCATTCGGCATGAAGGGCGAGTTGATCGGGGCGATCGACGCGGACGTTTCCAAGGAGAATCTCAAGAGCTCGCTGGCTTTCGCTGCGGACAAATTCATCCGAAATTCAAAAAGCCACGGAATTCACGTACGCGACGGCCGCCGCACCGGCCAAATCTGGGAGACAGAGGTCCCCGTTCCCGATCGCACCCGTTCATTTAACCGAGGCACCAACGGCCAAGGAAGACGCAGTAGAAAATGAAAACTCTCTTTGGCCGCCGTCAGTCTCGGATTCGACAATCATGATTTATGGGAATCCTATAAATCCCCATCAGGTCAGTCGCTGGTAACAGCCTGCCTTCAGCCGATTGATCAGGGGCAAGCAGGGAAGCATGCCACGTTTCGGATTGCTCGCGGAAGTGAGCCGACCCGTGCTTGAGTTGCCGCTCAATCATTTGAACGGGAACCTGCTCGGGCCGATTGGAGGGCCCATCCATCCACCCTTCACACGTGGTGCATCTCGGACATCAGCAAGATCCTACCGCAGGAGTCTGTTATGTTGTCAACGAGTCAAAAACCATTTGAGCTGCAAAAGGCTTGTGCCCCGTCAATCGGTTTCATGCGGATGCAGCAGTCAGATTGAGCTATCAAAAATTCATCAGGAGCAGCGTGTGATGACACGGATCTTACTCGCAAGCCTATTGTTTGGTTTGGCACTGCCGGTCGCGTTCGCACAAACGAACATCGTTCTCATCATGGCCGACGATGTGGGATGTGAACCGATTGGCATTTACGGTGGCCAGCGGTGGAAAACGCCGCATATCGATGCCTTGGCAAAGGATGGCATACGATTCAACCACTGCTACAGCATGCCTGTCTGCCACCCCTCTCGAATCTGTTTGATGACCGGTAAATATCCCTTTCGCTTTAACGCAGAGTGGGGTTCTTTTCCGCGAGATGAAGAGAATCACTCATTGGGGGCCGTGCTAAGACGATGCGGTTATCGCACGGCGATTGCAGGCAAGTGGCAATTGTGCCTCATGAAAAACGACCGGATGCAACCGAGGCGGATGGGCTTTGATGAATGGTGTCTGTTCGGCTGGCATGAGGGAGCACGCTTTCACGACCCGATGATCTATCAGAACGGGCAACTGCGCAGCGAAACCGCAGGCAAATATGGGCCGGATTTGTACGTCGACTTTCTGGGCGGTTTCATGGAACGTTGCAAGAACGCGAAGCAACCCTTCTTCGCGTACTACTCCATGGCCTTGGCACATGATGTGACCGACGACCTACCGACGCAAGTGCCGTATATGCCTGGAAAAGATCGATGGATGAATTACGGCGAAATGATCCAAAGTCTGGACAAAATGGTCGGGCGAGTTGTGCGTCAACTCAACGATCTGCAACTACGCGAAGACACCATCATCTTATTTACTGGCGACAACGGAACGGCAGTTCGCTCCCGACTGCGGTATAAGAACGATGGAAAATACGAATACGAACAAGTTTACTCAATCCAGCACGGACAACGTGTGCCAGGCGGCAAAGGCACGTTACTGGACATCGGCACAAACGTTCCCCTCATCGTCAATTGGCCTGGCAAAATCAAAGCGGGATCACGTAGCGATGCATTGGTAGACTTCAGTGACTGGCTGCCAACCCTGGTGGAAATAGCGGGTGGACACGTGGAACGGCAAATTGATGGTTGCAGTTTCGCGTCCCTGCTTTTCGAGGCAGACTCACTCCCCGCACGCAAGTTTGCGTTTGCGGAAGGCCGTGGCAAACGAACTTGGGTGCGAACGCAACGTTACAAACTCTACAACAACGGGCAATACTTCGACATCAGCGTTGACCCCAACGAAAAGAACGAACTCACGGAGACTGCGGGCGATGCTGCTGAAAAACATGGATTGCTGGAGAACGCGTTGGAGAAACTGGATTTACCATGGAACAAGAAGTGACGGGCGAGCCTCGGGCTGAAAAGATTAGATGCTAATGAGACACGCCTGAAAAATCCTCAAGCCCACCGCGAAAAACCGACTGCTACGCTACAGTGATGATCATTGCAAGTATTTCATTAAGGAGATTGTGTTGACCACGAACCAGTTTTTTTTGTCGCTCATGTTCAGCTTCTTGTTCGCGTCCGCTCTCACGGCGCAGAACTCGGCTCTCACGGCGCAGAACTCGGCTCTCACGGCGCAGAAAACTGTGCCGTACCAACCCAAGCTTTCCAACAGCAAGAACGGAGCCGTACACGACTTTCCGCTGGGCGTCTTGTCAGCAACAGGCCGTCTGGCTGACGGAGAACGTGCTATTTTGGTCATGCACGTCGGCAAGGATGGTGCGGCGGATCGGGGCGGGCTCGCAGTCGGCGACCGTATTGTTGCGATCAGTGGCCAGCAATCCTCCGCGTTTTCCAAGAGTACGGATTCCGGTTTGGCCGGCCCGCAAACAGACCTCGCGATGGCCTTGGAACAAGCCTGCGCGGACGAGCCCCATCGTCTTCGGCTTGCTGTGCAGCGCGCAGAGGAGACCGTTCAACTCAGGATTGTTGTGCCGCCGTCGCCTGCCTTTGCCGAATCCTTCTCGAATCGTTGCCCCAAGAGCAAAAAGTACCTTGCGAGTATTGCCAACCATCTCGCGGTAACCCAGCAAGGGGACGGCAGATGGCGGCCTGGAGTGGGAGGAGATGCGGACGTGTATGCGGCGGCCTTTTGCGGGCTGACGTTGCTCGCCGCAGATAACGAAGCACACCTGCCAGCAATCCGACGCGCGATTGATTTTGTTAGAAAGAAGAGCATCGCCTCAATCAAACCCTCGGACCCAAAAATCGGCCCCAAGAATTGGCAGGCCGCATCATCTGCGATCCTGCTGGCCGAATACCAACTCGCGACGGGCGACGACATGTACTTCGGCGACCTGAAAGAGTGTTGTGACCTGCTCGTTTCCCGTGTTACCGAAAATGGAACCATGGGACATCACTTCCAGATTCCTTATAACGGTGGGGGGCTTGTGATCATCAACGTGCAGGCACATCTGGCTTGGGCGTTGGCAGAGAAGTGCGGCTACGAGATCGACACAGCTGCCTGGGAACGCTCGTTGAGTGAAGTTCGCAAGTCAATCCACAAGAAGACCGGTGCGATCGGCTACTCTGCTCGCGCGACGTGGAGTCCCGACATCTCCGCCCGAACTGGCGCCATGGCTGCCGCGCTGGCGATTCGGAATCAGGAACCCGAACTTGTAAAGCAGTTTTCCGATGCATTGGTGGCACATCAGGGACGGATGCGTCACGCTCACGCGATGTCCTCCATCGGCCTGATCTACGGCTTTGCTGGGCTCAAGTTGGCTGGCCGCGAGTCCCACCAGTTGGTCATGCAGAAGTGGAAGCCCTACCTGGAACTTTGCCGCACCTCGGCGGGTTCAGCTGCCTACTTTGGGGGCAAGCGAAATTTCGGAGGCGATCAATACCTCGGCCTTTCACCAATCGGAAATGCAACGGTCGCCCTCATGCTTGCCAGCGGCCAGGACAATCTGTTTCAGCACGGCGGAACCAAGAAAAAATGGTTTGGAAGCCAGTAGTCACTCGTTTCCGGACACGATGTCCGGCAGTCCCGATGTAAAGCTGTGCCAGTGGGGTCCCGCGGGTTCGGCGTTTGCCTTCGTTTCGGTCCGGGGAACAGGAAACACCAGGTTGCTAAGCCGAATCGGCAAGTATCGTTCCAGTTCGGTCGTCCACTCTGTGTAGACGAGTGACATCTCCAACCGCACCACCGCTGGATTTCAGGGAGACCAACCAATAGGGGTCGTCAGGCACATTCGCGGCTACCATCGCTCGAAGGACTGCCAGATCATGCACGCCGTTCTCGCTGTATAACTTCGCGTAGAACTCCTTTTCCCGACGAATCCTCTCCGTGTCGAAGAACACTGCGGAACACTTCGTGCCTGGCGGAATATCAGCAAAGTGTTCAATGACAATCATGATTGCCGCCTTTTGATCAATTTCTCGTCTTGTCAACTCTTGCTCCCAGTCCTTGATACTTGCATCGCTGAAAATCGTGGCCTGTAATATAAACAGTGCGGATTGGCAGTCTATCTCACCAAAGAAACGGTTGGCGATTGTTGAATATTCTGAATTTGATCGGTGGATAGCGAGTCGGTTCGGACGCTGCCTGTTTCGCGGTTAGCCGCGTCTTACCTGGGCCTGTGGAGCAGCGTTCGGTTTCAGCGACGAGCTATCTTCCGGAGTGCAGCGTGATGCTTCATCTCGCGTACCGAGGTCCGACAGGCCGCCTTTCTTAAATTACGTCACGGTATGCCTCGTAGCGTACACGTACCGGGTATTTTGAGTAGAATTCGCGACGTACAGTTTTTCCTCAACAGGAGGCGGATGCATGCAGTCCGATTTCGAGCAAAGAATCTCTCGGAGAAAGTTTGCAAAGTGTGCAACGACCGCAGCGACGATACCGATGATCGTTTCGCCACGCGTCTTTGGTGCCGATGCCCCCAGCAATCAGATCACATTGGGTCTGATCGGCACAGGTATCCACGGCGGGGGTTGGAACTTGAAGGGTTTTAAGAGCTGCAAAGACGCGCGGATCCTCGCCGTTTGCGACGTGATGGAATCGCGGCGTGAAGCAACACGCGCCAACGTTAATGAGCACCACCGCAACAACGACTGTACTGCACACGCCGATTGGCGAGAGATCATTGCGCGTAAGGACATCGACGCCGTGATGATTTCGACGCCCGATCATTGGCACGTTCCGATGGCTGCCGCGGCGTCGAAGGCTGGCAAGGACGTCTGCTGTGAAAAGCCGACTCTTACAATCGCCGAGGGGCGAGCGCTCATCGATATCATTCGCCAGAACAATACCGTCTTCCAGACATCGACCGAAGATCGTTCGATTCCAGTTTATCATCGCCTGGCTGAACTCGTTCGCAATGGACGCATCGGCCGCGTACAAACGATTCGTGTTACGTTGCCGGGTGGCAACGTAACATCTGAGAAGCCCAAGGTCGCCCCCGTTCCCAAAGGATTCGACTACGACATGTGGCTCGGCCCGGCGCCCGAAGCGCCCTATTGCACAAATCGTTGCGGAGCCCAGCAGTGGCGGAACATTTTTGACTATTCCGGTGGCAAGTTTACCGACTGGGGTGCCCACATGCTGGACACCGCGCAGTGGGCCAATGACACCGAGCGGACCACCCCGGTAGCGGTCGACGGAACAGGTGTGTTTCCCGATCGTTCGAGTATCTACACAGCGGCGAAAGATTACAAAATACACTACAAATACGCCAACGGCGTCGACTTGTATGTGTCCACTGGCGGATCTGGCATCCGCGTGGAGGGAACCGACGGCTGGCTCGACGTTCCCGCTTTCCGAAAGCCACTCAAGGCGAGTTCGCCGGAGATCCTCAAGTCGGTCATCGGGCCCGACGAGACGCATCTGTTCACTTGTCCCCAGGGCGAACATCGCAACTTCTTGGACTGCGTCAAATCACGCAAGGATCCCTACTTCCCCGTCGAGGTCGGTCACGCAATGGCGACGCTGATGCACATCGGCAATATTTCGATGCGAC
>JAPKCI010000297.1 GCA_028823035.1 Rubripirellula sp. | reverse complement strand
CTCGGCAGGCGGGTTGCACGATGCTCGGCAGGCGGGTTGCACGATGCTCGGCAGGATTGCCACGAGGGGCGAGGGACACCTCTGTTCCTGCTGCATTGGCTTCTCTGTTGCGATGGGGAACATTCAGGTCTTCGTTGCCGATCCAGAGCAGGTTGATAGGTCGGGTTCAATTATTTCTGCCCGACGCGCATGCTGATGATGCTGGCGCGATACAACAAGGGTAGACAAGTTGCTGATTTGGCAGTCACGTTGGTTTGTTGATCCCGATACTCACTTTTCTAGTCTCTTCTGTTTGCGACTTTTAAATTTTCACCAATCTCAGTCACCAACTCCATGCCCGCTCGAGAATCCGATTCCCACCAAGAGGACGTGAATGACACCGTAAGCTACGCCGAAATTGGTGGTGTACAGTTGAAGTTGTCCCAGCCTTATGAGTTTCCCGGGCAATGGATCGGTCAGCACGAGGTCCTGATGCAGTTGCTCGCCTGCTGGATTGTGGTCGATGATCTCGATTTGCCGCTGACACCGAGGCTGGTGGGTTCGCCCGGGGTGGGGAAAACACAACTGGCCATTGCGGCAGCGCGGGCTCAGAACCGCCCTCTGTTCATCTATCAGTGCACCGCCGATACCAGGCCCGAAGACTTGCTGGTGACGCCTGTGTTGAGTCGGGGAGGCGAGATTTCTTACCATGCCTCCCCTCTGGTTTCGGCCATGATTTGCGGCGGCGTCTGTCTGCTCGACGAGGGGAACCGGATGAACGAGAAATCTTGGGCGTCTCTGGCCCCCCTGTTTGATGGACGTCGCTTGGTTGAATCGATCGTCGCTGGCATCACGATCCAGGCGGATCGGGAATTTCGGGCTGCCGTCACAATGAATCAGGATGAATCAACCTTCGAGATCCCCGATTACATCCTCAGTCGCTTGCAACCAACTCTGGAAGTCGGATTTCCGAACAAACAGGACGAAATGTCCATTTTGCAGTACCACCTGCCATTCGCTGAGCCAGAAATGCTAGCGATGACGGTGGAGTTTTTGCAGCACTCCCATCAATTGAAACTCGATTTTTCACCTCGGGATGGCATCAATTTACTGCGTTTTGCCATCAAACGGATGATTCAGGATCCAACCCACCCGATTAGCAGGGACGAGGCATGGCAGGAAGCTCTCGAGAAATGCCTAGGGGAAGAAGCGGTCGATCTGGAGCAATTGGCTCAGCGAAGACGCCGCACGTTAGGGGGAGACGCTGTTCCGCTTGGGCTAGCTGATCTATTCTTCGATCCCGAAGATCCGCTACATCCTGATCGGGATGAAGACGATGAAGACGATGGAGACGGTGAAGAGTAGTCCGGCCACTGGGCCGAATAAAACGCCTTCGCTCGGACCTTGAATGCCCGCTTTCGGTGATTGACCGATGGCTGGCGGGAACTTTCTTCGATTTCACCCGTCAAATGATCCACATCCAAAGAGGGAATATGTGGACATGAATGCCCCTCCGTAGAGGGGAATTTGTGATTGGGATTGCATTGGTCGCCCGCATTGTCGCTACGATCAGTCGCCATTTCAATTGATGTTGTCCCTGTTGTGAGGAGCGAAGCGGCAAATGTTTGCGGGTATTTTGGGCCTAACTATACTCGGCGACTGTGTTTCGGCTGTTTCCATGAAAATGGAGCAGTTGACACGTAGTTGGTCGTGCGTGGCTCAGACACCGTTGCCTGCTCACTCGCTCGTTACGACTGATTCCCAACTACTAAACCCCATCACTGTCGTGTTTTTCACCAGATTTCTGGTGAGCACGCCAACGCCTGGAAGGTTCGGTCTATGACCTCGCGTCAGCGAAATAACTCCTCGACGTTCAACTTGAGTGCACTTCGCGGTGCAGATTCTGATCGTTCGCCTGAGCGGAAAGCTCAGAAAAAAAGTCAGACGCACAAGAAGCGTCGACAAAATATTTTGGAAACGCTTGAGTCGCGTCAAATGCTTGCTGGAGACAGCGGTCCGCAGTTGATCGGAATCCAGCCCAATACGGGCTCGTTGATTGTTGACAACTCGATTGTCCAGACGCGGCCGCGTGTTTTGACGCTGCGTTTCGATCAAGACCAACAGATCGACCCTTCCACGCTGGGGGCCGTTCAGGTGACCCGGGCGGGTCCTGATGACACGTTGGGCACTCAAGATGATGTGACGATCGTCCCTGGGCTGGTTAGCCTGGGCGATAACGCCTCGAATGAGGTCGTCGTACGGTTCTCCGAAGCACTGATCGATGATCAGTACATGGTTGAGGTTTTTGGCTACGACGATCCCTCGGTTGGATTGATTGGCCTGAAGAACACCGCCGGGGAACTCCTGCAAACTGGGGACTCGGAACAGCGTGTCGACATCACGCGTTTCGACCTGCGTTTGGGAGCCCTCATCGAAGCCGTGGTTCCGCAACCTGTGGTTCGATTGGTCGACGGTACACTTCAGCAAAACCGAAACGAGATTCTCGTTCATTTCAATGATGATCCATTGTTCGTCGAAAATGACTTCAATGATGATCCGACGTTACGATCGGTAGAGAATCCGCGTTTCTATCAGTTGTTGCTCACGCAGGAGACAGTCCGTAATTCGGATGATGCGTTATATCACCCCGACGAAGTGGTTTATGACGAGGTTACCCACACAGCCCGACTGATCTTCAGCGACGATCTGAACGAGTTGGGAGCCGACGTCGATGGGAATTTGGGTGTCGGACTCGCTGGTGGTACTTTCCGTCTGAGGGTGGGAACCGCTGTTGATGACAGGGTTGATTTGATCGTGCAACTGGACGAGCGAGGCGTTGCTCCCTCGGCGGTCACCGACTTTGGAATTCCAGATTTGCAGGTGATGTTCACATCGGTGGCCGTGGGAGAGAGCGAATCTGGTCGTCAGGTGCGATTCCAGGACACTGGCGCACTTGGTCTGGTGGTCACCGCAGAACCGTCGGCTTCTGGCTTGGATACAATTGTCATCGACCTCGGTGGGACGACGCCTACGATCGCTGATTTGATCGGGCCTGTTGGCGCTCTTGGCTCGATCACGATGTCGGTTGAGGGTGATGACACCCAGATTGTGCCGGATCGTCTTGTGAATGCGCCAGCCCTGACGCTTGTTGCCGTTGGCGAGACCCTTGAAACAGCCCTGAACGTAGGTGTCTTTGGTAATGCTGGGATCGCTGGTGATCTAACGAGTATTGTTTACAGCGAGTCGATCGATGCCCAGTTGTTTCAGATTGAGCCAATTGGTGGCGATGACGATCTTGGCCACAGTCAAACGGCGAGCCACATCAACGCGGCCTTCGGGCCTGATTTCAACCCGGGTATCACGGAAGTTAGTTACAACTTCCAGGGGATTTTCCAGCAGGATGGACCCATCTCGCACCTCAACCAGATCACCGAGACCGAGAAGGTGCGGATCCGGGAAGCATTGAATTTGTGGTCCAGTAAAGTCGGAGTGCAGTTCCGCGAAACGGCGGATCAGGGAATCACGTTCGCTTTTGGTGATAGTGGTGTCTTGGCAGTTGATGCAGGTATTCTTCCTTCGCAATTGGGCGTGTTGAATGCAAGTCTGCGGATCGACCCTGCGTTTGCTGTCTCGGCGATGGTGTTCGACCGCTCAACTGCCTTTGGAACCGACTACGGCGAGGATTTGACTCGCAAGGCTGTTGCAGGCATCGGTTTGTTGATCGGATTAGAACGGTCCTCGGATCTTTCAGCCTCGACCATCATGGCCATGAACGGTGGTTTCCTGAACACCAGCATTGATGTGTTGAGTGGCAACGAGCCGGTTTTCCCAGCCAGCACAGATGTGTTACACGGTCAGTACGTGCATCGGCCCGACAGCATTGACATCGACCTCTATCGCTTCGAGGTTGATTTGGATGATCCCACTCAGGTGGGAACACTGACAGCGGAAACATTCGCCGAACGATTGCCAGATTCCAGTCTCCTCGATACAAGTTTGACGTTATTTGAGGAGACGCCTGCGTCGATCACGACCGATTTCGGTTTGGGGATCGATCTGTCCGTGACCGTGACATCGATGCTGACCGGTCGACAGGGAAATGCTTCGAGACTTTCCTTTGTGCAGTCAGACCGATTAGCCGGTGATATTGAGATTCGCGTGCTGTCGGCGTTCGATGCTTCAGGTAATGCTGTACCCAATGGTGTACTTCTCGATATACCGCGTGCCGGGGCGAACGTGTCTCAGGTTCTGGCGAGTGAGCTGGTTGATGCGATCAATGATGACCCGTTTTCGAGTTCCATTTTTCGGGCTTCCATTCCTGTAGGGGATCCGGCGACCGATATCGTAGATGTTGATCTTGGGACTTTCGCGCCGCTTACCTTGAGTGGTGGTGGTTTGACCAAAATCCAGCTTAACGATGACTACTTTGGTGAAGATTCTCGCATCCGTTCCTCGCTGGGTGAAGGTGTTTACTACCTTGGCGTGGCAGCGAGCGGTAATGATCAATATGACCCCACAATCATTGGCAGTGGTTACGGTGGTCGAACTGAAGGTGACTATGAACTGCATCTGAAATTCGAGCCGCAAGTTGATGAGACCGATGTGATTCGGGATCGTGATGGGACCCGGGTTGATGTGCCGGGCACGCCGATCGATGCAGATGGCGATGGTGTCCCCGGTGGCGTGTATAATTTTTGGTTCCAGACACGTGCTCTCGACCGCATGATGGTTGTGGATGGTGATGGGTCGAGTATTGAGCATGGTCAAACCGTGACCATTACCAGTGGTAGCGGCGTTGACCGCACCTACGAGTTTGTCACCGATTCATTGAATGTCAGTCCGGGCAACATCGCTGTGGAATACACCTTGGTCGGTGATGCACAGGCGACTGCAAATGCGTTGAGTTTCGCCATTGACGGCCAAACCGCCAACACAGGAGTAACCGCGACGGCTACGCAGGAAGAATACGAGGGGCAACTTCGCGACGTACTTACGTTGTCGGGTGACCGCAGCGTTGTTCTGTCGGGTGATTTTCAGGGCGCTGACGTGCTTGGACGTACTCTGTTCGTCGACAAGGCGGCGGGACCTGCTGCTGATGGAACGCTGCAGCAACCGTTCAACAACATTGCCAACTCGTCTGTTCCAAATGCGTTCGGTTCCTCTTACTTTGGCGACATCGTTCGAATCGGCGGAAACGGTGGACTGGATGGAAACCTGCTGACAGAGGAAGACAACTTCAGTTACCAGATTGGGATCGCGGAACTGGGGGGAGCTCCCCTCAACGATGGCAGCAGTATGAATGTTCCGCGTGGTGTGACGACGATGATCGACGCCGGAGCGATATTCAAGCTGCGCAATTCCTATCTCAACGTCGGCAGCAGTACGACGCAGATCGATAGAAGTGGAGGTGCTTTGCAAGTGCTTGGTGCTCCGCGTCATGTTCAACTCAGCGTTCAGGGTGACCCGATCGTCACGACTTTGGTTGGCGATGAATCAGGAGACGGCACGGATGGCTACGCTGATGGCAGCGTGGTCTTCACCAGCATGCGAGACCGTGCGGTTGACGCGAACGCTTCGGGCTTCAGTCCCGAGGCTGCCCCCGGTAACTGGGGTGGCATTATCTATCGGCGGGATGTGGATCGGGCTGAGGGTCGAAGGGACCTCGAGGACGATGGCATCTTCCTGCAGACAGTCAATCATGCCGAGATGCGATACGGTGGCGGCAGTAACGTACTGATCGACTCTGTCCAACAATTGGTCAATCCGATTCAGATCGTTGATATGCGACCAACGGTGAGCTTCAACGAGATCATGCTGAGTGCTGATTCGGCTATCAGTGCCGCCCCCAACAGCTTCGAGGAAACGAGTTATCAGGCGCCCCAGTTCCAAAAAGCGGGGCGATTCACGGCTGATTATGATCGAGTCGGTCCCGACATGTATCATAATTTGCTGCTTGATAACAGCGTCAATGGAGTCTTCATTAGAGTCGCTACCACACCCGTGGAGGCACCAAAAGAATTCACCGTTGCGGCCCGCTTTGATGATACTGAGCTTGTTCACTATGTCGCGGAAAATCTCGTTGTGGCGGGGTCGCCTGGTGGTTCCATTGAGGACGGTATTGCACCGTCAATGGCACTGGTTTCATCGCGTCGACTTGCGGGTGGACCTTTGGGGCCGGCTTCTGTCCCTGTGGGAGACCCCCCCAATCCCGCGATTAGCTATGACTACAAAATGACGTTTGTGGATGCCAGCGGGTTTGAATCACTCGCCAGTCTGGATGTTTTCACTTTTGAAGTGGCTGACCCAGATTCCAGTGTCCAGTTGACTTCCTTGTCAGCGGTACCAATCTCCGGTGATTATGTATCGCGTCGTCTGTATCGTTCCGTGAGTGGTGCCGGTAACTTCGTCCTCGTTGGCAGGCTTGATGCATCGACGGTTCTCTTTACCGATGACTCAGTCGGTGGCGATGCAGTGCTCGATCTCACGCTCAATGGCGTCCGTGGACGTATCGATGCATCCTTGGTCCTCGATCCTTCCTTGATCGTCAAACTCCGTGGCTCACGTATCGAGATGGGACAGGGAACTCAGTTGCTCGCCGAGGGAAGGCTGCAAAGCCCAATCGTATTTACCAGTTCACTGGATGACCGATTTGGTGCGGGTGGTACCTTCGATACCAATAACGACAACAACCTAGCATTCCCCTCGGCTGATCCTGTTCGAGGAGATTGGGCGGGCATTTATGCTGGCCCCACGTCCAACGTCAGTTTCGATCATGTCCAGCTTTCCTATGCCGGGGGGATTAGCTTGCTCGATGGCGGTCTGGCACGTGGATTCTTGCCGCTTGAATTGCAGCAGGCCGAGGGCCGTATCACAAACTCCCGTTTCGAGTTCAACGATCAGGGACAGGATGGTGCTGGCCCTGCGGGACGCTTCGGACGTCTTGCTGTGACTGAATCGACGATCATGGTTCGAGGCTCCCAGCCCATCATTGTTGGCAACACGTTTGTGGATAACCGTGGCTCGATTATCGATATTGATATCGAGTCCATGGGTGGCAACTACCGGATGGACACCGGACGCCAGACGGGCGAAATCGATCGTATTAGCGTTCTTGACGACAACTATGGACCGATGATCCGGTTCAATCGCTATCTCAACGATACCGCATCAGGTTTGCAACTATCGGGGCTGGAAATTCGTGCGGGAACTATCACGACCGAAACAACATTCGACGATACCGACATCGCCCACTTGCTGTTCGACAATATCGAGGTGGGGAATTTCCATAGTTCGGGTGGATTGAGGTTGTTGAGTCGGCCAGACGAAAGTCTTGTCGTGAAATTCATCGGGCCAGGGTCACCTAACGAGGCCTCTTCCGGGACGGGAATTACTGCCACGGGTTCGCTCGAGGGTATCACTGACCGAATTGGCGGTACTGTCCATATCGTCGGTATGCCAGGTGCTCCGGTCATTCTTACCAGCCTGAATGATGACTCGGTGGGCGCCGGCCTGAAACCGGATGGTTCTTCCTTCGGCGACCATGATGGCGATGGTATTTCC
>JAPKCI010000296.1 GCA_028823035.1 Rubripirellula sp. | reverse complement strand
ATGTCTTGCAATTTCTTGATGGACGACCGTTACATCGACGTGACAGTCTCCAATATTGTCCTTTGTCTATCGGATGATGAATTCCAGGGAAATATCGATTTCACCGTCTTGTTGAGTGAACCCGTTCCGGAGGGGGAACTGCTGCGTTGCTTGCGGTTGCGGATTCCCTCCGACTCGCACCGGCATGCCGAGGCCCTCGAAACCATAGGCTCTCTAGAGACGAAAAACGGCTGGGAGTTCACCATGCACTGGGCCACCATCAGTGAGAACGAAACAAAATCCAAGATAGAAATCCCCAAGCAAGTCGAACTTGTCTGGGAAAACGGCACGGGACAATCGATTGGATGGTTTCCATTGAACGCTGGGGATCTTCCAGATACTCCGGCTGACCCATCTCCATCTGCATCGCTCGGCTCGTTGTCACGAGAGAAAATCGTCGACGATTGACCCAAGGGACTCTTCATCGAGGAGCTGCCCCGGCGAAAAACCATCTACATGAAGTGGTTTGATCGCGACACCCCGTTCACGTTGGTATCCGGCATCCTGTTCACAGCGGGTTCCTTGGCGATGGGTTGGTATAGTGGCCATCGTGAAATGAAAATCGGGATGATGGCCTTCGTCCTTGTTGGAATATTGATCGTCTACTTCGGGATCTGCAAGCTCTTCAACAAGACATGCATCGTCATCGAAAACTCACAACTTAACGTGACATATCGAGGTCTTCCGTGGCCCAACCGGTTTCGGCCCCTCCCTGTCGACAGCATCCGTGACGTTTCGACCAGAAAGCGCACACACCGAAGCAAACAGGAATCAGGAGGGACCAGGACCAGCTACTCCTATGTGGTTGAAATTTCCTCACAGACCAAGGAGCGACTGAAGGTCGTGTCCCATTCCTCCTCGGAGACCGCCCTGTTCATCAAGAACAAACTCGAACAGTTCCTTGAATCCTAGGCAGCACTGGGTAACGGGACGGTTGTTGTCATCCACGACATGCGTTACCCGATCGGCCCGCCTCAGTTCGATCTGGAACGATGGTGAGTTGCTTGGCAGCAGCAAGGATTCACTTTATACGTGGCCCAAGAGAAGATCGAACCGGAAGTCGCAGAAAACATGCGTACTTGGCAACACAGTGGGTTGCGCGTCGATCAGTCGGTGTTCCTGCCTGCGGGCGATCAGGCGGGTATTGAACGTCTGATTCAAGGCGGAATCAACGTCTGCGGCTGGCTTGGTGCTGGAAACCAACTTTCCTATCAGTCATACTGCCAGTTTCGTCGAATCTACGCAAAGCGGATTGTGCGATGGTGCAAAGTCGAACGGCCTGTTCTGGTCTGGTTCTGTTCCTGAATCTCTTCACTGTTGCCTCATACGGCGACTGGCCGACGCACCGAGGCAATGACCAGCGCACCGGATACCGGGAGCAGTCTTTATCGGCATCACACTGGATACCGGCGTGGATCAACGAGGATCTCGACGCACCTGCACCGGCGTGGCCTGCCCCAGCGCAAGGCAGTTTGTGGCAGGAACTGACATCGATGGAGCCTCGGGTCACCGACGACCGCGGAGACGTCCCCCTGATTGCGGCCGATAGAGCGGGCTACCTGCATGTTCTGATTGGTTCCTCTTCGACAGATCGACTTGTGTCGCTAAGTCCCGACACCGGACGACTGGAATGGCAATTCATTGCGGATGCACCAATTCGTTACGCACCATGCATTCACGACGGGACTGCATTTGTCGGGGCTGACGACGGGTTCGTCCGCGCGATTGATCTGCGTGATGGCAAGTTATTGTGGAAGACCCGAATTGGCCCTGAACTGCCACAGATCGTCGGTAACGGACGACTGATCAGCGCTCATCCGATTCGTACGTCGTTGTTGAAGTCGGGCGATCTTGTCTATGCGAATGCGGGGCTCTTTCCCAGTCAGGGAGTCTACACGGCAGCCTTGAATGCGGCAGATGGTTCAGTCGTATGGCGAAGACGAACGCGGCATTCGCCGCAGGGATATCTGCTGACGGACAATCAACAACGACTGTACATTCCGTGCGGTCGCGCGGCTCCCTATTCCGTCGCAATGGATTCCGGTCGTTTCGTGTCGGATCTACCGTCCGCGGGTGGCTCGTTCTGCATGCTGACAAACGATGCATTTTTTTCTGGCCCTGGAAACCAGGCGGCTGTGCAGTCGTATCCCAATATTCCGAAAGCAAAGATGCTGGCGATTAAGGGCCGCGCGATTGCGGCCGGAAGTGGCTGCGTGTGGATCGCCAACGGATCTGAACTGCAGTGCCACGATCTGCCAAAGCTGACGGCTCGCGCTGACGGATCGCTGCTCTGGTCGACCGACTGCACACTTCAGGAAGCGATGGTCGTGTCAGGCCATGACAATGCTCAGTCTGTTTTTATGGCCGGTGGTCAACACGTGCAATTGATTGATGCTAACACCGGGAACTTGATGGAAGATCTGAAAATCCCAGACGCCAGCGGGCAGATTCGCTACCTCGCCGTGGCAGCCTCGTCGAATGATCAGACCCCCGACATTCTGGTCGCAACCACAAGTTCCGGACGTGTCTATGCTTGGAAGGGTGTTTCAGCTGAATCGAAAACAGCTGACTGGCCTGATTTCGGACGGCCGATTCTGTCACAACGGACAGTCGCTCCGGACGTGCAGCAACGTGTTCAGGATGTACTCTCGCAACTCAGTGTCGATGTCGGACTGGCGTTGCTGCTCAATGACAAGGATGGCAGTTGTGCTCAACAGATTCTGACCACGAGTCGCTTGAACATCATCTCGGTGGTGCCCTCAACCCTAGAACGAGATCAGTTGCGAACGCAATTTATGTCGCAACAGCAGTATGGGCAACGCATGACCGTGCTGAGCGTGGCAAAGGATCAGCCGCTGCCATTTTCCGACCGGCTGTTCAATTTGGTGTTGCAGGCTGCGGAGTCCGAGCGTACTTCGCGAGAGTTGTTCCGCATGGTGGATTCCGATACGGGTGTTGTCAGCTGTTATGGCAAACCGCTGGAAACAGCTCGCCCATTTTTGGGTGGCGGGGTCTGGCGTCATCAATACGGTTCTCCGAACAATTCGGCCGATTCGGGTGACACCGCCATCGGTAGCGCATCGGGTTTTCGGTTGCAGTGGTTTGGCGGCGTTGGACCGTCACGAATGCCGGATCGGCATTTGCGAGGACAGGCGCCTTTGGCCGCGGGGTCGGCCATGGTACTGCACGGCGACGAATGCCTGATTGGTGTGGATCCTGCAAATGGTATTGAACGCTGGCAAGTCGATTTGCCTCCCGATGCAATGCGATATGTGATGCCCTTTGACGCTGGCTATTCGTGCCTGACCCACGACGGAACCGTGTTGTACACCGCAGCCGCGTCGGAACTCTGGAAACTGAATGCCTTCACCGGCGAAAAGCTGGATGGCTATCAAGTTCCTGCAAAGATGAAAGGGATGAACTGGGGGTACGTTGCTGAATCTCGCGGACGGCTGTTTGCCAGCGTCATGAAGCCGTCGGCCGGCCGTTTGAAAGGGCTGCCACAGCAGGATGCAGTTGTCGATTCCGCACGGTTGTCCGCCGAACGCGGTTACCGGCGCGGGCAGTTTGATCGTGCGACGTTGCGAGAAAAGTACACGAAACAGGACTACGATTCCACTCGTCCCCTGGTGTGCAGTCGCTGGCTGTTGGGGCTGAATGACAATGGCAGCCAGCGGTGGATCTATCCATGCACGGGGGTCCTGCCCAACAGTTCAATTTCGCTGAACGAAAAAGGAACCCGGATACTGTTCATCGAAGGTCTCAGCGAAACGTGTGTTCAGCATCCAACAGATCGCGTCTCTGTGACTGACATTGTCGAAGACGCCAGGATCGTCTGCCTGAACGCAGCGTCGGGAAGGCCGATCTGGAAACAACCGCTGAACTGGCCAGGGGCCAAAAACATTCTGTATTCCCAGATCGTCGACGATTTCGTGGTGTTGGCGTCTTCCGAAAGCAAAGAACAGGGAGCATTCTACCACGTTGGTGTGTTCAGTCTTGCGACGGGTGAACCTGTGTGGACGAAACAGCATGCTCACATCACTGACGGTTTGGGGCATGGCGAACAGGTTCATCATCCGCTAGCGCTAAGGCAACAATCAGGAAGGATCTGCGTCATAGCAGAACCGTATATGTATGACCTTGCTACGGGCGAGCGTATCGTGCCGGAAGGTGCGTCGCCTGACTGGGCCTTGAAACGCCCCGGACACAGTTGTGGAACGTTAAGCGGCGCGGGGCAATGTGTGTTCTTTCGAGCCACGAACCCGACAGTTCTGAATCTCTCTTCTGAAACATCTGATCGCTTTCAGCGACTTTCTCCCAGCCGCCCTGGTTGCTGGATCAATATGCTTCCGGCCAATGGACGCCTGCTGATTCCTGAAGGGAGTGCCAGTTGTGTGTGTGCGTTCTCTCTGCAAACGTCCATCGGATTTGTTCCGGTGAATTCGTCTGCCACAGAAGTTCCTTTTCTAGAGGATTTCCCGCCTCTGGCAGAAGAACAAATTCAGGAACTTTATGCCTGGCAATTCGATCAAGCAGCCATCGACGGCGATCAAATCCGTCCGACGGTCGGCTCGAAGTCCTTGACCGCAGCAGTTCCCATTGAAATCACGGACCAAGGACTCGTTCTGGACAGTCAGCAGTGGCTGGCGATTGATCACGACCACCCAGACCTGCCGGCGATGCCCGCCACGATTTCTCTGGAAGCGCATGTGATGGTCGAGAATAACACACCTGAATGGTCGGGCATCATTGGAGCCATTCAGGACAATGGTGACTTTGAACGCGGCAGTCTTCTTGGCGTTCACAAAGAGCGATTCTTCTTTGCGGTGGCGTCGGAGCAGCGTCCTACAATCACGTATCTGGAAGCTCCGACCGAACTGACTCATGGAAAACCCTACCACATCGTCGGAACTTACGACGGAAGCATGATGCGGCTGTACATCGACGGAAAACTGGCAGCCGTCAGCTCAGCTCAACGCGGTGCCGTGCTGTTCGAACAAAAGAGCTGGTTGTCGGCGGGAATCTACAAGGATGACGACGAACATTATCCTCTGTGCGGAGTGCTTTCGCGAGTCGCTGTGTTTCGCGGTGCGTTGCCGCCGGATCAGGTACGGCAAAGAAGAAACATGAGTCGATAAAGTCGATTTTTAGTCGACAGGAAAAAACAGGTCAGCCTGCGAATCCTTCAGTTGTCGAAAGTTCTGGCGATCGGCATGGGCGTCTCCCGTTTGGCCACGTCTGTCGGCGGTTCGTAGCGTTTTTAGATTGCGGCGCTCGATCTGAACTGAAGATTGTCTGAGCTAGCGACGATTCGCAATTGATCTAAGAGATAAGATCCCTTGGGAGTTACCGCAATGGTCACAGCCTGTTTACAAAGCTTGGCTCGCAAGTAAAACGATTTCTGCATCGCGGGCAAAAAGACGTCCAGCCCATCGACAATGACTTGTATCATCGAGCGGATGCGCAACTGCACAGCAGCAACACGCACCCTGTTGTCAAAAGAGTCGTTCTGCGACACTGATCGGCAGTCCAAGCTAGGCAAGTAGGTTGTCTCGAAAAAATGAACGTCTTAAATTCCTGGAGAAAAAACAGGCGATGTCACAATATGCCAACTATACCGTCGCGTCAGACGACTACGATAAAACGCGCGCAGCCGTTGGAGTAGACACCATTCTGAGCTGCCTTGCCCGAACTAGCGTGCCGCTCGGCAACCAAATTGTATTAGAGGCCGGCTGCGGAACGGGGAACTACTTGGAAGCATTGCGTCCCCACTTGGGAAGTCTTTCCGGCATGGACTTCAGTGAAGGTATGTTGACGCAAGCTCGGACGAAATTTGGCGAAGAGGTTGAGTTAACCTGTGGCAGCATTCTAGACATGCCCTACGAAGACGAGCGATTCGACGGCATCACCTGCAATCAAGTCATCCATCATCTTGATGAAGGGCCGGACGCGTCGGATGATCCAGTGGACTGGAAGCCGTGCAGCAATCCGAATGTGACGCAGTTCATTCAAGAGGCATATCGAGTTCTGCGACCGGGCGGCGCGTTCGTCATCAACACAACTTCACACACGCAGTTCCGTGATGGTTATTGGTGGGCCGATTTGATTCCGGTCGCCGTCGCACGGGTATGTTGCCGAATGCCTGACCTCGATCGGCTGAAGGAGATTCTCACGGCAGTGGGATTTGAAATCGAAACAGTTTCGGCGGATCTAGACGGAATACTTCAGGGGCCATCCTATCTGGATCCCATGGGCCCCCTTGGCGAAGCATGGCGAGCTGGTGATTCGACGTGGTCCTTAAGTTCGGACGCGGAGCTTGCTGACGCACAGCAGCGAGTCGAAAAAATGAATACTGAAGGCACCATGCAAGCGTATCTTGAGGAACGTGAGAGCAAGCGGTTTGGCATCGGGCAAGGCACGTTTGTCTGTGGTCGCAAATAAGCCACCCTTTTTAGCGTTCGTATCACAGAAGTTCCTACGGAGAAAATCGTCTCAGCGATGGCCAATCGAAACAGCTTAGTGACTCGATGGCTCAGCACCGCACCGGCCTGGTTGTTCGCAGCTTACGCGATTACCGCGTCTTTCTCGACTTACTTCTGCATGTACGCATTTCGCAAGCCCTTTGCGGCGGCGACCTACGATGGATTTGGCACATTCGTAGGATTGGACCTGAAAACGGCGCTCGTCATTAGCCAGATTATCGGCTACACGCTCTCTAAAGTAATCGGCATGAGAGTCTGCTCGGAATTGGGCCGAGCCAATCGAGCATTGGTCCTGGTGCTTCTCATCATCTGGGCGCAGTCAGCCTTGATTATCTTCGCAGTCGTTCCGCCGGATTGGAAAGTGCTCGCGATCTTGCTGAACGGTTTGCCATTGGGCATGATCTGGGGGCTTGTTGTTCGATACTTGGAGGGTAGACGACTTTCGGAATTGGTGCTGGCAGGGTTGAGTTGTTCGTACATCATAGCGAGCGGCGTCGTTAAAGATGTTGGACGGATGTGGATGCAGGCAGGCGTGTCAGACGTTTGGATGCCGGCAGTCACCGGTCTCTGTTTTCTGCCGTTGTATCTTGTCTCCGTGTGGTTACTCAATCAGGTCCCTGATCCTTCGGTGGCGGACATGGAGTCGCGAACGGAACGACCGAAGATGAACCGTGGCGATCGCGCCAAGTTCGTAGGGAACTTCTGGGTAGGCCTACTGCTCTTGTTCACGGTCTATTTTTTCCTGACTGCTTATCGGGACTTTCGAGACAACTACGGAATCGAGATTTTCCAGACACTTGGCTATGCCCAGACGCCGGCCGTTTTCACTAAAACCGAGTTTCCGGTTGCGATAGGCGTCGTCCTGACACTTGCAGCGCTAAACGTCTTTCGGAACCATCGCCATGGACTCATCGCTGTTTTCGCAGTGATGACGTTCGGCTTGATATTGATGTCTGGTGCCACACTGATGCTTGACGTGGGTTTGCTTCAAGGACGAGAACTATGGTGGATGGTATTGAT
>JAPKCI010000295.1 GCA_028823035.1 Rubripirellula sp. | reverse complement strand
CCAGATCCACCCCTGCGGCGGCGTGGACGATCATCATCGCGGTCACGATCCTGACCTCCGCCACGCTCACGCTCTTCTCCGCCACCCTCGGCCTCAACGGCTGCAGCCATCTCGTCTTCTTGGCCGAGTTCTTCAAGAGCACGGCGTCGACTCAACTTGACGCGATCATGCTCGTCAACATCGATGACAAGTACCTTCATCGCATCGCCAACGTTGACGACACCGTCGATGCTGCTGATGTAGCCACTGCTGAGTTCGCTGATATGGCAAAGTCCATCACGCCCGGGAAGGATTTCGACGAACGCACCGAATTCTTTGATGCTGCTGACCGTACCGTCGTAGATCTTGCCGATCTGGACAGTCGCGGTACAGGCTTCCACCGAACGCATAGCTTGTTCCGCTGCTTCCTTGCTCGTGCTGGCAATCAAAACAGTTCCGTCGTCATCAACTTCAATGACAGCACCAGTGGTTTCCTGAATGCCGCGGATATTCTTGCCTCCGGGACCGATCAGGGCACCGATCTTGTCTGGAGCAATCTTTGTGCGAAGCAGACGAGGTGCAGTGGCCGAAATTTCGCGGCGAGGCCGTGAAATCGTGGTCAGCATCTTTCTGAGGATCTCGATACGAGCCACACGCGATCGCTTCAAGGTTTCACGAATGATGTCTTCGTTGATACCAGTGACTTTCAGGTCCAACTGAATGCCGGTAATACCGTTTTGAGTTCCGGCGATCTTGAAGTCCATATCGCCGAAGTGATCTTCGGTACCAAGGATATCGGTCAGCAGAACCCAGTCTTCGGGGCTTTTGCGAATCAAACCGATAGAGATACCAGCAACCGGGTTGGAGATTGGGACACCCGATGCCATCAGAGCAAGCGTGGCACCACAAACGCTGGCCATCGAACTACTGCCGTTGGACTCCAGGATGTCGCTAATGACACGGATGGTGTAGGGAAAATCCTCGGCTGAGGGCAGCACAGGAGCGACACTGCGTTCCGCAAGGCAACCATGTCCAATCTCACGGCGTCCCGGGCCTCGAATCGGGCGGCACTCGCCAACCGAGAACGAAGGGAAGTTGTAGTCCAGCATGAACTTTTTGCTGTACTCATCCATCAGCCCATCGACTCGCTGCTCGTCCCGGGACGTTCCCAGGGCGATCGTTACCAACGACTGGGTCTCACCGCGTTGAAACAGGGCTGAACCGTGAACGCGAGGCAGCAGGTCGGTTTCGCAGTAAATAGCACGCAAACTTTCGTTGTCGCGGCCATCGGGGCGTGTTCCTGCTGAAATCAGGTCGCGAACAACCTGTTCTTCCAAGTCATGCCAAACCGACTTGAAGCGTTTTTCACAAACGGCATCGTCAGCTTTCGGATCTGGGATCACGTCCTGCATTGCCCGTTTACGCAGAGCGCGGACGGCGTCAGAACGATCCTGCTTACCTGAAGTTTGTTGCGCTGCCTTGAAGTCTTCGTAAAAACCATCGGTCAGACGCTGCAGCAGCCCATCGTCCGCGGGAGCGACATACTCTTTTTTGGTCGGATTGACCTTATTGAAAAGTTCTTCCTGAAGATCGATCACATCACGAACGACAGTGTGGGCAAACTGAATTGCCGCCATCATTTCGTCTTCTGGCATTTCTTGGGCGAAGCCCTCGATCATAGCGACTTGCTCTCTGGAGCCACTGACAATCATGTCCAGCTCGCTTTCTTCCAGATCGGCGTTGGTTGGGAACGCAACCATTTCACCGTCGACCTTACCAACGCGAACACTGGCGATCGGGCCTTGGAAAGGCAATTCACTGACGAGCAAGGCTACGGCAGCACCATTCATTGCCAGCACGTCACCGTCGTTTTGCAGATCGCTGGCAATGACGAACGCCTGAACCTGAACTTCGTCGCGGAACCCGTTGGGCCACAAGGGGCGGATCGGGCGGTCCATCAATCGCGAGCTGAGGATTTCCTTCGTGCTAGGACGGCCCTCACGCTTCAGGAATCCACCTGGGAATTTACCGGCAGCGGCTAAACGCTCGCGGTAGTCGCAGGTCAGCGGAAAGAAATCGAGACCCGGTCGCGGGTCACTCGAGGCGGTAGCGACCAACACAACGGTCTCACCATATTGGACTAATACACTTCCGGCGGCTTGCTTGGCAAGCTGGCCGGTTTCGAACGACAGCGTTTGCTTGCCGATCTGCTTTTCAACGCGAATTCTTTTTTCGGTCACTTTCAAACTTCCTTCAACCTACAAGACAACAAGAAACCTCTGTCATCAGGAGTCCACAGTGCCATCACATCGATGGTAGGCAAACCTGACCAACAGGGTATAAGGCATGTGAGCAATCGAACGATTGCATTCGAGAAGCGGAACAGCGGTCTAACACCAGCTATGAAGAGATAAAAGCGATCCATCCATCAGCACGCGATGGTACCCTGCCAAGCCGTTTTCGTGCGGTTCAGGGGCAGAGGCCGCTTTGCCTGCAGCAGGCGAGGGCTTGCCATCTACGCATGTCGGCGACTCGGACGGGCTACTTACGAATGCCCAGTTTACCGATGATATCGAGATATCTCTGAGGCTCTTCACCCCGCACATAGTCCAACAAACGTCGGCGACGGCTGACAAGCCCCAGAAGGCCTCGTCGCGAGGCATAATCCTTGCGGTGCGTCCGCATGTGCTCGGTCAGCCCGTTAATCCGCTCAGTCAAGATGGCAATTTGCACCTCAGGTGAGCCAGTATCGGCGTTCGAATTACTGTGTTCGCCGATTACTTCGGTTTTTCGCTCTTTCGAGATCGTCATTCGTTTCTAATCGTTTACGTCGTTCTTTTACTCACAAGTTGGGCAGTAGTTTACCGGCGCGTCCGTCTGACGCAACGCCAAAAGGCCACCCTGTCCAGAAAAGCACACCCAAATCCTTGACTTTCCACCACCCAGCAGTTAACCGACGCCGGACTGACCCACAATCTGCCGCTTTTTCAAGAAATTGAGCACCTCAGCTGCCTGCTCAATCGGTGTGCGTTCATCACCTCCCTGAAGGTGAATCTCGGGAGCCCCTGGTGCTTCGTAAGGGTCGCTAATCCCCGTAAAATGCTTAATCTCACCAGCTCGAGCCTTTTTATAAAGGCCTTTGGGATCCCTCGCCTCGCAAATCTCCAGCGGAGTATCCACAAAGACCTCCAGGAAATCTCCGCCCGCTCCCGATTGCTCTCCCGATTGCTCACCCGATTGCTCACCCGATTGCTCACCCGATTGCTCACCCGATTGCTCGATGATCTTTCGGACACGATCCCGATCACGGCGATAGGGACTGACAAAGGCAGTCAGCGTGATCAGGCCGGCCGAGGCCATCAGAGCAGCGACGGAGCCGACGCGTCGGATGTTCTCTTCACGATCAATTTCAGCAAAACCCAAGCCAAATCGCTCGGCAAACAATGGACCATGCTCCTCGAGCAGGGCTGTGGGCGGGGCGCACAGCCCGTGACGAATGTTGTCTCCATCCAACAGCATCGTGGCGCAACCAAGCTCGCCCAGTTGTCGATCCAACTCATTCGCCACGGTGCTCTTACCGCAACCGCTGAGCCCGGTGAACCAGACAACGACGCCTTTCTGACCCAACCGGCCCTCTCGCTCGCTGCGAGTCACGGTCTGTTCATGCCATACGATATTCGATTGATCGGCCATCGCGAAAAGTGTTCCCTGATCCAAGGAGCCCGAGCTATGGCGAATTGAATGCCTGAGGCAAGGCAAAAACACCACTGTTTGAAAAACGCCACTGTTTGAATCTAGCACTATTTGCAGATAGCAATAGCACCGCCTGACCAGCCTAGCGTGCTGTTTGGCGAGAATACCTTACGAATCACGCTTCTTTACTGGAGCGTATCAGGATAGATCACGATTTCGATCCGGCGGTTGGCGACACGACCTGCCGGTGACTCGTTGCTCTGCCGCGGATTGTTAGCACCCTGCGCTACGGTGAACAGTTGCTCGGCAGGCAGACCGGAACGCCGCGTCAGAAAGTCGAGTATCGCTAAGGCCTGAGCCGATGTCAGTTGGTGGCTTGTGGCTACGCTACCGCCATAGATTTGACCGTTGTCGGTGTAACTTTCGATGCCAATCCGCTGTCGGGGGAAAATTGTCCGCAACTGGGTGGCAACAGGATCCAGTACCTGAGCGGCCTGAGCGTGAATTTGTGCTGTTCCAGGTTGAAACAACTGATCTGATGGAATCACAACCCGGATCACGTCACGATCTTTTTCGACTGGAATGCCGCCCATATTAAGTCGTGATGCCTGCTGTGCGAGGTTCGTATTGGCCTGCAAAGTGGCGTTACCACGAAGCTGTGTTGATGCCTGAAATCCTCTCACCTGGCTTTCTGCATTCTGCTTCGCAAGCCGACTGGTTTCCAGCTGTTGCGAGACGTCTGACAGCTGGGTTCGTAGCAAATCAGCTTCGTCCTTGAAGACTTGTGCCTTCTGCTCGGTTTGGGCCATCTGGATGTGTAGCTGGCGATTATCGTCGTCTACCAATTGGGTTCGTCGTTGCAGTTCTGCAATTTGAGCGTCTGCCGACGTCATGGCAACAGACGTTGTGGGACTCTGCCAAGTGGCACTGCCGGGCCCTGCCAAATAGGGATTTTGGCTGCAACCCAACGCAAAAAACGCGACAGCATGCATCACAAGCAGTGGCAGGCGATTGTTGAATCCAAAATATTGCTTCGAGGAATCCATTTCCAGCGTCCTTCCTGTACAGCGCAGACTTTGCCGCAGTTGCAATGGACGGTAAAGTCTCACGCGGGCGGCGACAAGATCAGTTCTGGCAGTACTTGATTGACGGCCAACCAATGCCAGCATTCGAGGCAATGCAGGTATCACGTCACTGCGCACCGCCGCGGAATATCTCGGGTATCCTGCTGCCCAGCGAATTAGAAACGTGCCTGAGATGCCATTCTGAATATTTGGAATGATCTTGAGCGAACGGCCCAAGCACCTAACCGACCCGTTATTTGGCAAACAGCTCTTTGAGGCAAATGCAGAATGTTAAGTGAACAGAAAGTTGCGGAACTGAGGGCGGACTTTGTTGCCCTTGGTCGCCAGGTGGGCGACCAGACAGCTGTCTTTTTTGATGGTCCAGCTGGCACTCAGGTCCCACGTTGTGTCACCCAGGCGATCACCCAATATCTGGAACAGTGCAACGCGAATCACGATGGTGCCTTTGCGACCAGCATCGAGAGTGATCAGTGGATCAATCAAGCTCATCAGGCCGCCGCAGATCTGGTTGGGACCTCGGATCGTGCGACGATCGCTTTCGGTGCCAACATGACGTCGCTGACCATGGCATTGTCACGAGCATTGGCTCAAACCTGGAATGCGGGTGATGAGATTGTGCTTTCCCGCCTTGAGCATGATGCCAACTTTTCGCCTTGGTTGTTGGCTGCTCGGGATCGTGGCGTCACCGTTCGTTACGTCGACATCAATCCTGATGACTGCACTCTGAGGATCGATGAGTACGCCGGTTTGCTCAACGATCGAACTCGACTGGTAGCGGTTGGCTGTGCGTCCAACGCAGTGGGAACCATCAATCCAGTGAAACAAATCTGCGATTGGGCGCGGGAATGTGGAGCGTTGTCCTTCCTCGATGCGGTGCATTACGCACCCCACGGCCTGATGGATGTTGAGGCTTGGGGTTGTGACTTCCTGATTTGCAGCGCCTATAAGTTTTTCGGACCCCATGTAGGAATCCAGTACGGTCGCCGAGAATTGCTCGAGTCGTTGCAGCCCTATAAATTGCGTCCCTCACCTGACAATCTTCCGGGGCGTTGGATGACTGGAACTCAGAACCATGAATGCATCTGGGGGACCCATGCCGCCATCAACTACATGGCCTCCATCGGTGGCGACCTGAGCGGCGGAACCTCTCGACGCGACGCGTTGAGGCACGCATTCCACGAAATCAAAGCTTACGAGGACCAGTTGCTGGTGCAATTGCTCGACGGTCTCGAGCAGATTGACGGCTTGAAGATATGGGGCATCACTGATCGCACCCGTTTGCATGAACGTTGCCCCACCGTTTCCATCACCCACGAGCGGATTTCACCCCAAGCCATGGCTGAACGACTGGCGGCAGCAGGTATTTTTGTGTGGCACGGTAATTATTATGCCCTTCCTCTGACCGAGCGATTGGGCTTGGAACCGGAAGGCATGGTTCGAATTGGCCTCCTGCACTACAACACCGCTGCCGAGGTGGATCGACTGATCCACCAACTGAAGTCGTTATAAAACGAACCAAACCGGCGAGGGTCGCGGCGAAAATCCAGATTTCCATGATCCCCCGGCCGCTGTTGAATTACGTTTGATTACCATTACGTTTGATTACCATGGAACAGTGGTGACCACAGCGGTTGCCGTCCGGCCGTCTGCTTTGGCCATTTTCTCGCTATCCTGCCCGTCCAAAGACCCAACAATTTCCCTGAAGACAAGATCCATGAAACGGTACATCCCCTTCCTCTGTTTCGTTTTCGCTCTAACTTCCCTGCCAACGCTTTCGGCGGGAAATCGTGGCTGTGTCATCAAAAAGCTTGCCACACGCCCACTGCCGCAACGCATTGGCAGCCGTCTGGGGTATCAACCGACTTCTGTCGGCATCCGATTGTCTGGCGAGATCGCCGAGTTGACGGAGCAACTGGAGGAAATGAAACTTGCCATGCAGGAAAAAGACCTGCTGCAAGAGAAGCACGCAAAAGAGATCCAGCAGTTGAAGCAATCGCTGGCAACGGAACAAAAAGCCAATAAGGAACTTGCCAAGTTGAAAGCAGCTGCACTGAAGGCCGCAGCTGCCGAGGTCAAATCCAAAGAGGCTGCACTGGCTGCCAAAGACAAGGCAGCTGCGGCAGCAAAGACCGCCGCTGAAAAGAGCAAAAACGAGATGTTAAAGCAAATGGTTGCCATCCGAAAAGATCTGGCAACTTCCAAGCAGGCTACCCAGAACACTCAGAAACAATTGAAGGCTTCGCAGAATCAACTGAAGGTTCGAGAAGCAGAATTAGCCGACTTGAAGAAAGCGGAACAGCAGCGGCAGAAAGAAGAAGAGGAAAAACGTTCCCAGCAGAAAGCGGTCGAGTCAACTGCGGTCAAAGAAGACGCACAGGTGGTAGACGAGAAACCGGACGCACCCGCCGAGAAGGATGACGCCGAAGCCACAGATCAACCTGCAAACAAAGACCCTGAAACGGATGCGAACGATACTGCAAAATGACTTACCTTTGCTGATCGCAGCAAACAAAGCCGGTAACTTCAGGTTGCCGGCTTTTTTCGTCGGACCACTCGGGCAACAGCAGCCCTTCCATTATCGCTGCGACCTAGCCTCTCTGGCATCGCAATTCAGCCCGATCCAGCTTCGCTAAAACTCGTCGCTATCTCCGAGCCAAACGTCACTCACCAGATTCGGGGACATCACCCGACGAATCTGTCTTGGGCGGTTCTGCAAACTCTGATGCCGCTGCATCGACTTCTGCATCGACTTCTGCATCGACTTCTGCATCGACTTCTGCATCGACTTCTGCATC
>JAPKCI010000294.1 GCA_028823035.1 Rubripirellula sp. | reverse complement strand
ACCGGACGGATAACCGGACGGATAACCGGACGAGGATCAGGCATCAATCCGACGGATTGATGGCCGTATCAGCCCGGCACTTTGGGCAAATCACAGCGCTCCGTAGGTTGATGTCCTGCTGCGGGAATGCTATTTCGATACCAGCCTTCGCAAATCGTCTGTCAATCTCGGTATGTAACTCGGTGATCGTCCTCAATCGGCTATCGAGGTCCGGCACGTAGGCCCTGAGGCACAGATTCAACGAACTGTCAGCAAACTGTTCAAAAGTCGCCATTGGTTTGGGCTCCTCCATGATCGATGGATGATCATTGGCGACGGACACCAGAATGTCTCTGGCAAAGTCAGTATCCGAGCCATACGCCGCACCCACGTTAATCACAATTCGGCTGATCGTCGCAGTCAGGGTCCAATTCAAAAACGTATTGGTAATCAAGTTTTTGTTTGGCACCACCAATTCCTGACGATCCCAATTAGTAATCGTTGTCGCCCGCATCCGGATCCGCGTCACTGTCCCTGTTGTGCCATCCACCGTCACCACATCACCGACCCGCACCGGACGTTCGAATAGCAGAATGATGCCACAGACAAAATTTGTCACGACCTCTTGCAGGCCGAAACCAAGTCCCACGCTCAGGGCAGCAGCAATCCAGGCATACTTGCTCCAATCAATATCCAGTACTTTCGCCACGGCGGCAAAGCCAACCGCCATCAACGTATAACGGCAGAGCGTAACGATTGCATATCTTGTTCCCGGCTCAATCGTGGTGGTCCGCAACGCCGCCAACTCAAGTACGCCGGGCAGGTTTTTGACCGCGATTGTTGTGACCGCAATGATCACCATGGATTGAACCAGATCCAACAAACTCAATCCACCGAAAATCTGAACTGCCTCCAGCACTGAAATCAGAGGGATAGTTCCGGACCACAGTCCAAAAATCGCAATCACCGTCCCTACAGTAAACAGGAACTGCAGCAAACGACGCGTTTGTTCGCTGATCGCTTCCAGATCAAATTCCTGGTCGAGGTCAGGTTCCGAGACAATCCCCTCGACCTCCTGTTCCGCAGATTCCTCCGCAGCCTTGCGAGTACGCCACTGTTCAAGCCGTTCAGCGACCGCCAATTGACGTCGTTTGAGCGCAAACCAGCGTAGCGCCATCCAATAGGAAAGTTCACCAACGCTCATCACTGTCAGCGTCGCAACAAAATTCAAACTAAGTTCGATGGCGGTGATCAAATAACCTTGCCATGCCAGTACCACCAAGGATGCAGGAACCGACACCGTGACAGCGAACAGCAGGTACTGCAGCTTCGCCAGAGCGCTGTCGGGATACCGTTCGGCCGATGCCGCCACGAGCCCCTCGGACGATTTGAACATTCTGATCACAAGCAGCATGGCCCAAACATGTGCCAGGATGAACAGAAAACGTCCTACGCTGCCGGAATACTGCGATGCATCGCCATAGAGCGTACTGGCGGCCAACACCTGTGCCGGAACGTAGACAACACCAATACGAAAGACCGTCTTACGTAGTAATCTCAGTGTGGCAAACCTGCCACCAAAATGCACGACACCAAGGCCCCCTGGGCGACTGGCAGCACCAACGAATGCAAGGATCAATGTGACCCAGACTGCACTTCTCAAGCCCGACTCAATGCCTCGAAGCCAGACGCTTTGTTCGGTCGCCTGTTGCGTCGCCCAAGCGAGAAAGAACAGGACGATCGGGATCGGCAACGCCAACATCACCGTCAAACCCAAGGCTTGCCATGTCAACCGATAGCGGTCACTTGAAACACGTTTCGTCATCAGCCCAGTGCGATTCAACGCTGCGATGATCCAAGGGCGTCCAATACACAGCCCAATGACGGTCAAAAAGAGCAACAGGCATCGAACCGGCATGGTCACAAAGAGATGGAAAATCGCCGTCGCGAATTCCTGCCAATGATCCGCATTGAAAAGCCAAAAGACACCCTCTGGAATCTCGCCGATGCTTGAAATACTGACTGGCATCGCACTGCGAATCCAGAACAATTGCTCTGAGATAAAGTCTCTCACCTCGTCGACTCGTTCCAGAAACAGTTCATTGGCGACATTCAATGCAGACAACGTGGGGATCAGATCGCTGTACTCCTGATTCAATTTCTTCAATAATTCAAAGCGTGCATCCAACAAGGGTTGAGTAAATTTCGCAGAATCAACGCTGGTCGTATTGACCAGCGTTTCATGGTTGCGAATATCTCGTTCGACCCTTAGGTTTCTGATTCGAAGGTCGTCCAATTTTGGCAGATCCGCAGTAGAATCGCCCGTGCTTTCGGCAGGGTTCAATAATTGATCCTGCAGATCAAACAGAACCTGTGCCAGCGCTCTGCCGCCATCCTGCATCTCGATCTGCGTTTGCAGATGCGAGTATTCCTGATCCAGATAATTCAGACGCTGCGATGCAGCCGTTTGGGCTGCCGAAACACGTTTGGACAAATCGACTGAAACGGTGTATTCGGTGAGCAGAGCTTCGACATCCTGGATCAAGTCGTCCAGTTTTTCGGTACCTGAGGTTGACTGCGACTTGGCTTCTCGCAGCACTGCGGTAATATTGGCCGTCAGTTCATAAGATTCTTTGCTCTTACTTTCGGACCATCGGGCCTGCAATCTGGCGACCAGTGCTTCACTGTTTTTTTCCTGGCGGTGCAGGAGTTCCTGCTTGACCGTCGCCAACTGCTCTCGCTTATCTTGACTCTCCAATTCCGCCTTGAGCATCTGGTCTTCAGCGACCAACGATATCTGCTGGGCATTGACCAGCAAACGATCAGCCACACGGCGCGGCGAGGATGCATCCTCGGCCAGATCGGGACTGGTGAGCTTTGCCCGCAACTGGCCCAATTCGGTTTTCAGCTTTGCCGTGCGAATCGTAATGTCATCACGTCGCGACAGAATTCTCGTCAAATCACTCGAAGCATTTGAGAGATCATTCCGCAGGGCGACCAGTTTGTCCTGCCGCTGCGCAACGACTTTTTGCAACTCCTGCACATCCAGTTGCATGTCGGTCTCAGCAGCCTCTTCGAGTGTCGGTAACTCACTCAACTCTCGCTGCAGGTCTTTCGTTTCCTGCGGGGCAGAGACAACGGCCTTCCGATAGTCCGCTTCCAGTTTTTTGTTGGCTTCAGCTTGCTTAAGTTTCTCGATCGTCTGCCGATAAAGTGGTCTCAAAGATTCCTTGACGGCATCATCCACGCTCGAACTTGAGTCAATGGATGCCCATTCTTTCTCGACCGCCGACAGAGTCAGTTCATTCGGAGACTTTGGATCACCACCATCTTCGACCGACTCGGCAGATTTCGAATCGCCTACCGAGGTAGATGGGGAGGGTGTCTGACTGTTCTGGTCGGGTTCTTTGTCAGCCGATCCAGGTTCTTTGTCAGCCGATCCAGGTTCTTTGTCAGCCGATCCAGGGGGCTTCACAGCAGGCGATGAACTCTGGTCAACCGAGGCTGACTGCTGAGACTGCGATGCCTGTGGGTTATCCTGAGAAACAACCTCACCACACGTCGCAGCACACAACAACGCCAGAGCAACTGGTAGCCACAACCACCGAGTTTCACCCAAGTATCGATCCACGTCGAAAACAGTTCTCGCGTTACACAGCACCACCAATCCCCCATCTCGGAACCGAACACTCTTTCGCATTCTGGCTACAGCAAACGTATGTGCATTCACATTACCCTGCCAGGACTCTTCACTCATGCAGCGTTCTGCAGTTTAAGTCAAGAAACAATTTCGTCAGTCCGGGGAAGCTTCTTGATCGCAAGGGAAAGCATGACCCAAGTCCATCCGTTGAATAGCAATTCCAGTCCTACCAACAATCCAATGATCCACAAAACACCACCCGGCTCTTCTGGCAGGTGACGGAAGGCCCGGAAAATAATCAGCCCGAGTGTCAACGTCACGACCCCGTTTACCAAGCCCCAGCCCCAATGATGATACTTTTCGACAAGTGCCATCACGATGCGGAAACCGCCTCCAACAATAAAGAAACCTGCCAGCATCAGAGTCAACACAGTAAGAGACTCAAACGGTGTTTCGGTGATAACAAAACCTATGACGAGGTAAAGTAAGCCGCTCAAAATGTGCACGAAGAAGGCACTCCATTTGCCCGCCCAAAAGGCACTGATAATCGTTGCGACACCACTGACAATCAGCACAGCTCCGATGAGAATGACAACGCCAAACGAAGTAAACAACGGATAGGTGATCGACACCGCACCAGCGATCACAAGCAGCATGCCCGTGATCAAAAAACACCACCACTCTTTGCCGAGGTGACTCAATTCGTGCTTTTGGAAGTCGTCCAAAGCTGCCTGACCTTCGTTATTTTCCGCGTTACTCATGATGTTTTCCTGATTCCTGATCCAACCCAACCACGGCAAAGCGACAATTCGCTATCTGCCCTCAAAGACCCAATTTATAATCAAAGGCTGATGAACACCCGACAGGAAACAGCGTTAATTTGTCAGGAATCACGACGGACGGTCCGAATCAATGGATCAATTGTTCCCACAGGACGCCAAACAGAGATGATGCCGGTCGTGATACCCCAGATGGCGTGAGACAAGCGGCAGGTGATTGACTCAGTGAGTTGTTCCAAAAAGACCAGCTTGCGGGGCCAATCACCCGCAACCGCTTCCAAGGGGATCATGGCTTCACTTACGGGTGTCGACGGTGCAGGCCAGTTTGAAACGTATGGTTGGAAACTGGAGGCAAGACTCGTAAGACCCCAACTCTTGAATCAGGCCGTGAGCGAGAAGGTCTGGTCGCAGTGCTGCCCTGAGACCAGGCGACACCCCAGTTCGATTGGCTTGGCGGTCCAGTACACGGTGAGTTCTTGACGCAACTGCGCCCTGGCACGACTGATCCGACTGCGTACTGTGCCGAGCGTCAAATGCAACACTTCAGCAATCCGCCGATAGTCAAAGCCCTCGAATTCCCGCAGGTATAAAATTTCACGGTGGTGCTCGTCGAGGCGATTCATGGCAAGATCAACAGCCGCGCAGTCCTCCACTCTCTCCAGGCATTCCAGTGGCCCATCAACGTTGTCCAGACACGATGCATGGCGAGCTGGCTGGCAGGTTTCATGTGCCTCATTCAGGGTGGTCGTACGATGTCGGTTTCGTAAGTAGTAGCGGCGAGAATTCAAGGCGATCCGATACAGCCAAGTGTAGAAACCACTTTCGCTTCGGAACGATTTCAGGTTTTTGAATGCGCTAACAAACGCATCCTGAACAATGTCCTCGGCAATACCATTACATACAACCTTGTCGCGAATCGCCGTTAACAGCCGATCTTGATGACGACTAACCAACTTTGTGTAACCACATTGATGACCGGCTAAAGCAGATGCGATCAGTTGAGAATCACTTTCGTGTGAATCGGTAGGGCAAGCAGACGGTGTGTTGTATTGCATTGGAAACCTGAACCATGAGTCGTGTTACAGCCGTTGCTAGTGAGTCTTTGTTGAATGTTGGCTGTCAATCAAAGACGCGACCACGGGCACAGAAATCCGCAAGAGTTTCTCAGAAAAGTTCCCTACTATTTTCAGAATTGGTCAAAACCACAGTCTTTGCGGTTTGATACTGACAATCGGGGCTTGGCTGACGCCGTCACTGCCTTGCCGTAGCCCCAGGAAACAGACATGCGGTTCGTGCTGGCAAACTGCAACCTTGCCATGCGGGCCAAAACAGGTCAACGGAGCACGTGTCGCTTGGCGACAAGCTGAGGGTCCGACTTAAAAAAGCAGTCGTTTCATCACAGATGCACAGGAATGAAACGCTTGATTTCAGTTGGTTCCGGGACTGGCAGCGGAGTGATCCACGGAATCGTCTCACCGCGTTGATGGAATTCCGCGACGACGCGTTTGAACATTGGCACAATTTTTCCCAGCAAGTCCCGTTCGCTGTTTCCGGTGGCCTCAATCCCGGCAAGATTGGCGACGGTCCCTCGATACTCTCCACCGTCAATTCTCATATGCACGATGCACGGGAAGGCGGGAACCTCCACCTGTGCCAACAGTGGGTCGGGGATTCCGGAGTCCGATGATTTCTGATTTTCCTGCACCATATCAATCCACGTATTCTTTCAGGCAGCCAATTCCCGACTTCTTCTATTCAGAGCGAACCTTCAACACAAGTTCATGGATTCCAGCGACGATCCGCGACTCGACTGATTCGTCAAACGGCCCGGGAAACGCAGTGTAACGCATGGCGGCGCCCGCCTCATAACCACCCTCCAGCAGCACGCGTTTGCTGGGCAAGTATCCAAAGACGTCATTGCAGTAACCGGCGACCCAGACTGCGTTGCCAGAGTTACCGGATAATTCCTTTTTGCAACGCAATGAATAATCGACGACTGCCTCACCACAAATGCCAACTAGAGTCAAATCATTTCCAAACTGCGCAACCTGGATCGGGAAGTGGTCAAATATTATTTGGATTTCGCCACGGGCATCCAGTTCATCGAGTAATCCCTGAGCATGAATACGAATGTATTTGTTACCCGACGCCAATTCCTTTTCAAGTTCGGATCGCGTTGGTGGATCAGCGAAACGGAGGGTGACATTCTGCAAATCCACCTTCAGTGATCCCCGAAGCTGTTTCTGATTTTTCGTCATCAGTGCAGTCTCGACGCCATTGGCGAGTGCGCGACCATGCTGCCGGGCCAAATCGAGTGTTCTTCGGGGATAGGGATTCTGATCAGCTGAACACCCATTCATGAACAATGCGACCACTCCCGGGTGGGCCTCTTCCAGATACTGTTGAGCGAAGCCGGGATAGTCTCCGCAAAGCTGCTGAATGCTGAGTGTGGTCGCGTGGCACGCGTAGCCGAACAAAATGCTCTTCAATTCTCCCGCTGCATTCTCGACCCGTAGGACGGGTACTTGATGATCGGTTGGTCCGTCAGGGTTCGGGCTATTGATAAACCCCTTCTCGGTGGGAAGCCGACGATTCATGGCAAAGCCTGCCCGTGCATAGCTGTAAACAAGGCGTGCAGGTTCGATACGGCTGACAACTTCACCAACGAGCTTAGCGATTCGTTTCGAAATCAGGCGAACATATTGCTGCGAAAGGGCCGCGTAGCGGGCATCGATTCCCAATCGCAACAGACGATCACTCCGCAGGGCTGGACCACAATGGGTATGGGAAGCATTCAACAGCAGGTTTTCTCGTCCCACCCCATATTGCTGAACCTGTGTTTCGATCGCGGTCCGCAGTTCCCGAGTAATCCCGAGCAGATCGGCTGTGACGATCACAAGCCGGTGGCCAGTCAAATCTTCGACGACCAGAACCTTGGCAAACAGATCATGGACTTTTCCATCGGAAGGTTTGTCTCGGGCCGCATATCCACCCATCCAAAGTGGCTCGGTCGGCGTGATTATCACCGCACCAGCTGCCGCCAGCCAGCAACACGAATCATCGCCATTGGCCAGTCCTGACTGGGGCGCAGCGAATTGCCAGAACCAGACCACCACCATCATCAGCCCGAGTGCATTACGCATGTTCCACCTGCAATCACGATCCAACGTGTAACGAGAAGTACGCGAACGAGAAGTACGC
>JAPKCI010000293.1 GCA_028823035.1 Rubripirellula sp. | reverse complement strand
TCACCGGCGACTTCACCGGCGACTTCACCGCGGCTCATGACCAATGCTTGAAAAACTTATGGCACCTAAAATCAGTTGTCCCTGACACGCAGACCCGATATTTTTCTGTTCCTGGCGATTACTCTGTGTAAAAGCGGAAACCTGTTTCGCTATCGACCGCTGAAACCATTGCCCTATTCTGCACAGCATTGCCCTTAACACTCTGGCTGGCAGCGACGCCCCCCCTGGTAAGCCTAGGCTTACGGTGGACTTCTTACTGATAAGTATGGGCAAATCTGATAAACTTGGTTTGACATAGCAAGCCAGTTTACTTTTTGATTTTGTTGCTGTGACTCTCCTGCCTTGCCCCACCTGCCTCGAAAAATGCACACTTGAATCTCGGAAGATTTAATGCGTTTTCTTACCCATGCCATCACTGCATTCGCCTTAACGACAGGTGGTGTTTCTGCCGCTGAATTAATTGCCCCTCCTCAATTGGCGGCAATGATTGATCGTCATATCGACGGACGACTGAAGTCCGAGGGAGTAGTGCCGGCGGAAGGCATCGAAAACGAGGGATTCCTGCGCAGGTTGACCCTTGATTTGGCGGGTCGTATTCCGACCGCTGCTGAGCGCCGAGAGTTTCTTGATCAGGTCGAGACGGATCAGGCAGACAAAAGACAAAAGGTTATCCAGAGGCTTCTGGACTCACCCGACTTTGCCTATCACTCTCGCAATCAGCTTGACATCCTGTTGCTACTGCGTGACGAACACAACGATGAGTGGCGTGAATACCTGCTGGAAGCCACGCGGGAAAATCGAAGTTGGGATCGGATATTCCAGGAAGTGTTCATTCCCGAAGACACCCTCAGTAGCGACGTGCGGCCGGTCAGTTATGTGAAGCACCAACTTAACGATTTGGACGCTTTAACGAATGATTCAAGCGTAAAATGGCTAGGTGTCAATATTGCCTGTGCCAAGTGTCACGATCACCCTTTGGTGGATGACTGGACACAGGATCACTACTACGGAATGACCTCATTCTTCAAGCGAACGTTTCGCACCAAGAAAGGGTTTCTTAGCGAACGTTTTGAAGGTTTACCGAAGTACACGGATATTTACGGTGATGAGAAACAACCCGGGTTAATGTTTTTGACGGGTGTCCAAGTTGAGGTTCCGCCTTTGGGTATTGAGGGTGAGGCGCTGAAGAAGTTGCAGGAGGGCATCAAGAAGTCCGAAAAGGACGAGAAGGCCGAAGCTCCTCCTCGGCCAGACTTTCGTCCTCGCGCCAAATTTGTTGAACTGGCATTGGCCGATAATGAAAAACGTTTCTTCGCAAAGAATCTCGTTAATCGTCTGTGGGCTCGGTTTTTCGGCCGGGGTTTGGTGCATCCGCTGGATCAGATGCATTCACAGAACGCACCTAGCCATCCCGCCTTGCTTGACGATTTAGCGTTGGACGTGGAGGCATCTGGTTACGACATGAAGCGTTTGATCCATGCACTCGTATCAACCCGTGCTTATGCACGAGTTATCCGGATAGCGGCGGATTCTCAGTCAAGTCGCTCAGAACTCTTTGCGGTAGCGGTTCCCCGTCCCCTGTCGCCTCGGCAATTGTCCCTCTCATTCCGCATCGCAGCCAGAAGCCCCGAAAAGATGAAAGGTCTGGTTGACGGTGATGCCTGGAGTGACCAACGTGACCAACTCGAGAAGCAGGCTGAGGGAGTCGCGAAACGTCTGGTAATTCCAGACGACGGATTTCAGGTCCCAGTGACGGAAGCTCTCTGGTTCAGCAATAACCAGTCAATTCAAAATGATATTCTCAATGGCTCGGGTGATCATCTGGTTGGATACCTGAAGGGAATTGCGTCCGATAGCGAGGCTGTCACCGCCGCTTTCTGTTCGATATTGAATCGTGAGCCGGCGGAAGAAGAATTGAAAGTGATCGAGCAGTATCTCTCAGAACGCGAGGAACGCAGAGAGGAAGCCTTGAAACAGGTCGTTTGGGCTCTGCTGGCAACACCTGAGTTTCGATTTAATCACTAGAAATGGATCCAATGAATCTGCTCAACAGAAGAACAATGCTGAAAGCGGCTGGCACGACGGCGGCCGTCTCGAACATGGCCGCTGTTGATGTGCTGTCACAACCAGCTCTAGCCAGCGAACTTGCGAGTCAGAATAAGAACGTGATCCTGCTATGGCTTGCCGGGGGAGCCAGTCAGTTGGAAACATGGGATCCCAAACCGGGGCGGTTGACCGGTGGCCCCTTTGCAAAATTACAAACATCGATTCCTGGAGTCGAGATTTCGGAGTTACTTCCAAAAATGAGTACGCGTCTGGATGAAACCGCCATCATCCGTTCGCTCAATACCAAGATTGCCGACCACGGTCAGGGCTATTTCCTGATGGACCGTGGGCGTGTTCCCGAGCCCGGAATCCAGTTTCCACATCTCGGTGCAATTTTGTCGCACGAACTTGGGCAGGTGGATAGCAGAGTCCCCGACTATGTGTCCATGTACACGTCTACCGAGGGTCGTCGACAAGGCTCTGCAGGCTTCCTGGGAGCCAGGTACAACCCAATGTTTCTGACCGACAAGATGGTCCCCGAAGATATCCAGCGTCTCGAATCGCTCAGCGATGCCGATCATCAGGAAAGAGCGGCATTGCGAGACTTCTTGGCAAAGCGTTTTGTTCGCGATCTGAAAAACCCAGCTCTTGGAAGTCATGAAAATGCTTACGAGCGTGTTCGCGGCTTGATGGCCAGTGACCACCTGTTTGATATTGAACGCGAACCAAAATCGATGCGTGATCACTATGGACCAACGCAGTTCGGTCAGCAGTGTTTGATCGCGAGACGTTTAGTCGAAGCAGGCGTGCCCTTTGTGAAGGTGGCGCGTGCATGGTGGGACAGTCACGGGCAAAACTTTGAAACACACCGAGAACTCTGCGCTGATCTGGACCACTGCATGAGCGCTCTATTGGATGACCTGAAGCAGCGTGGTTTACTCGAATCTACACTTGTCATTACGCTGGGTGAGTTTGGACGGACGCCCAAGATCAACGGCAGCTTGGGCCGTGATCATTTTGCCAATGCCTGGAGTTGCACTCTGAGCGGTTGTGGTGTCCGTGGGGGAACCGTTTTCGGGAAAACGGATCCCGATGGGAAAACCGTCATTGAGGGTGAAATGAATGCCGGCGATCTGTTCGCTACGATCTTTGCCGCGCTTGGCATTCCGCATGACAAAGAATACATGGTGGGCAGTCGTCCCATCCCCATAGCCGACTTCGGCAGCGAGCCCTGCAGCGAGGTGTTAGCATGATCCCTGCGACTCTTAAAAGAACCAACGAATGGAAGTCGAAGGATATCGTCTTTTGCCTGACACATGACGCTGAGAGTCAAAGGGTTTGGCTCGGAGGTTCGGATTTCGGCGTGTACGAGTTCGATACGTCGAGTGAAAAACCTGAACGTCAAGCCTTTGAGGGCGAAGGTCACACCAGTTATGTGACGGGCATGGTTCGCATCGGGCAGGTCTTGGTGACCTGCAGTTACGATGGCCGACTGTGTTGGTGGGATGTGGATGAACGCAAGTTAATCCGGCGGATTGACGGACACGGGCGATGGGCACGAGCGATCGTTGCTTCGCCTGATGAATCGACGTTGTACACGGTTGCTGATGACATGCTCTGCAAAGTGTGGGATGCAAAGTCCGGTGAACCATTGCAAACATTGCAGGAACATGCGCCGCAGACACCGCATCACTTTCCCTCAATGTTGTACGCAGTTGCCATTTCGCCTGACGGTCAATGGTTGGCGACAGGAGATCGCGTCGGACACACCGCGATCTGGAACACCGATTCACATGACAAGGTCGGTGAATTGGAAACACCAGTCATGTATACGTGGGACCCACGGGCCCGGCGTCACAGCATCGGAGGTATCAGAAGCCTTGCCTTCTCACCCGACAGCAAAGAGTTGGCGGTGGGCGGCATTGGAAAAATTGGCAATATCGATCACCTCGGTGGACCTGCACGACTCGAGGTCTTTGATTGGCAAAGCGGAACGCGAAGGTTGGAACTGGAAGACAACAAAAAAAAGGGACTGATCGAACAGATCGTCTGGTCGCCGGGGAAGGAATGGATCTTGACGGCTGGTGGAGACAACAACGGTTTTCTGACATTCTATGACGCAGACAGCGGCGAACTTTTGCATCAGGATGGTCAAAACGCTCACATTCACGAAATCTCCGCAGGGCCCGACTTTCAGCAGATATTTGTTGCCGCACATGAAAAACTGACCCGCTGGACCATGCTGACCGAAAAACCCGTCGCTGAAACGCAGGACGGTGTGGATTCAGGTGCAAAGCCAACCGCACCAGATGGTAAGTAACAAGTGGATGCCGGGTCGGCCGCCGGGTCGGCCGCCGCGTCCCCGTAAGTCCCCCTTGGTTCGCTTCAGAGTAAAATCCGGAAAACAGTGGACGCCAAACTCAGCGGTGTCCCCTCTGCAAATCAGCTTCAGAAGACAGTCAATTCCTCAAAATTACCAACTCGATTTTTTGAAAGTGTGATACTCATGCGTAGTCAGCTCCCAATTTGCTGTTCGGCACGCCTGTGCTGGATGTCCGTCATCCTGGTCATGTCAGCGAATGGGCTATTTGTCAGCGCTGAGACAGTTCTCCAAAAAGGTGATCGACTCGCCATTGTTGGAGATTCAATCACCGAACAAAAACAGTACAGCAAGTTTATCGAAACCTACCTGCTAGCTTGTTATCCAGACATGGAAATACAATCGTTTCAGTTTGGCTGGGGCGGTGAACGTGCCCCAGGATTCGCGAACCGCATGGAAAACGATTTGGTGCCGTGGAAACCAGATGTTGTGACGACCTGCTACGGCATGAATGATGGCTCGTACCGCGCTTATGAACCCCGCATCGGAAAAGCCTACGAAGATGGCATGCGTCTCATCATTGATCGCATGAAGGCAGCGGGAGCAACCGTGGTCGTTGGTTCGCCCGGGGTCGTCGACAGCGCGACATGGAATCGCAACAATCCAAATTTCGACCAAGTCTATAACGAGAATCTTGGCAAACTCGGAGCAATTGCCAAGTCATTAGCAGAGGAAAACAAGTTCCCGCACGCGAACGTATTTGACGCGATGATGTCTGCGATGGTTTCAGCCAAAGCAGATCACGGAGATGACTATCCGGTCGCAGGCGGTGATGGCGTTCACCCGGGGCCAAATGGCCATCTGATCATGGCCTATGCATTCCTGAAAGCCATGGGGCTCAATGGTGATTTAGGAACCATCACCATCGACATGAAAACCGGGAAAGCGACAGCGACGGGAGGCCATCGTGTCCTCGGAGGAAACAGTGGGGCGTTCGACATCGAAAGCACTCGATATCCTTTTTGCTTCTCTGGAAACGAGAAAGATCCAAATGGCACGGTCAGCATCTTGCAGCATTTCCCTTTCAATCAGGACCTGAACCGTTTCACATTGGTTGTGAAGAATCTGGAAAGTGACAGCGCCAATGTGACCTTCGGTGAAGCAACCAAGAAATTCAGCCGTCAGCAATTGGCCAACGGAATTAATCTGGCCGCCGAATTTTTGAACAACCCGTTCGTGGAACCATTCAATCGAGTGATGAATGAAGTGGCTCGCAAGCAGGGACAAGAGACCTCCATGATCAAAGGTTTCATCACGCACTTTCGGCAACTCCCCGGCCAACTGAAAGAGGATACTGAGGCGACAGCGGCGATGGCGACTTTGCGTAAAAAACTTATCGAGTCAAATGACGCCGCTCATGCCACAGCGAAAGCCGCTGTTCAACCCGTTCAATACAAAATTTTGATTGCACCCGAATCGTGATGCCTTGTCCTTCAAGTGCATTCCTGACGTTGTCTTGCAGATTCGTGCCAAGCCACTCTTCCAGATGAAGGATTCAATAGATGAAGTTTCAATCAATGCTCCTTGTAGTTGTGTCTCTCATAGCAATTACAGTTTCTGCTGCTGACAAAGATTTTGACAATCTTTTCAATGGCAACAATCTTGATGGCTGGACGCAACGCAATGGAACTGCGACCTACCGGGTTGAGGGGGATGCGATTGTTGGCATGACAAAGGAAGGAAGTCCCAACTCGTTTCTTTGCACTGACAAACTCTATGGCGACTTCATTTTGGAGTTCGAAGTCAAGGTCGACCGCGCCTTAAACTCTGGCGTCCAAATTCGCTCACAATGCAAAGGTGGGACACCTGACGGACGCGTGAATGGGCCCCAAGTCGAGATTTCAAACGACAAGATGGCTGGCTACGTCTACGGAGAAGCAGCCGGTGGCTGGATGACCCCTGATTCCGACCGCAAACCGCACGACACGTTTCAGGACGGCAAGTGGAATGTCTATCGAGTCGTTGCCAAGGGACCCAGCATCAAAACCTGGATCAATGGCAAGCCGATCTCAGACTTGGTGCATGAAGAGCGTTTTAAATCACATCCCAAAGGTTTCATTGGTCTTCAGGTGCATGGAATCGGTGCTGGCCAGGGACCCTACGAGGTGCGTTGGCGAAACCTGCACCTAAAAGATTTGTCAGTAAATTAGGCTTTTGCGAGATCTGTTGGGCGATTTTGCCAATCACTGCTGAATATACAATCTCGATTCCCAACAGGACCTTCGTCGGTGAACCGTCTATACTGAAGGTCAGTTCATCGAATGGTCGAACTGTGTTTCCCCTATCCAAAACTGCCTCCCTCACACCTGCGAGATGGAGCAAACATTTAGGAGGATCTGATTTGGTGGCTGGATTTTTTAAATCCAAGCCTAGTAGAATCTGAACTTCCACTCCCGCCTGCAGACAAACCTGACGCAGGCGACATCACTCCTGTACACCTATCACAATGATGAAGGCTCTAAATATGCGATTGCTCGCGTTGTTCTTATTTCTGGTTAGTTCTGCTCTGCCTGCTGTCACTCTCGCGGCCGACGACGATGGATTTGTTGCTCTGTTTGACGGCAAGACGTTAGACGGATGGGATGGAAACCGGGCATTCTGGAGTATTCAGGATGGCGCCATCACCGGCCAGACCACCAAAGAAAATCCCACCAAAGGAAACACTTTCCTTGTTCATCGTGGCGGAGAATTCAAGAACTTCGAATTGAGGTTCGAGTACAAGATCGTGGGTGGGAACTCGGGGGTTCAGTACCGGAGCTTTGAGCCAGACCGGGAAAAGCAGAAATGGGTCGTCGGTGGATACCAAGCAGACTTCGAAGCGGGTGACACATTCTCGGGGATTTTATACGGCGAGCGTTTTCGTGGGATGCTTGCCAATCGCGGCCAAAAGACAGAACTGATTCGAGACAACGGAAAGTTTCAAGCCAAGGTTGTCGGTTCCGTCGGTGACTCAAAAGAAATCCAAGCCAAGATCAAAAAAGAAGACTGGAACGATTACTCAGTGTTGGCCGATGAATTCCACTTCGTTCACAAAATCAACGGCGTGGTGACAGCCGAGTGCACTGATAACGACGAAGCACAACGCCGAGATTCCGGCATCATTGCCTTGCAACTACATGCCGGTCCGCCAATGATGGTCCAGTTTCGCAACATTCGAATCAAAAACCTGGATGTAGATCACAGCAGTTCACAGAATGACGCGCAACAGAATGACGCGCAACAGAATGACGCGCAACAGAATGACGCGCAACAGAATGAC
>JAPKCI010000292.1 GCA_028823035.1 Rubripirellula sp. | reverse complement strand
ACCTCTTTGATGGGGTGGACAACGTAATCAGACGTCATGGCGAACATGTATTCGTCACTCTTGTTAAATACATGGCGATTGGTCGCAATGACTCCGTCATCGGAAATGAAGAATCCGGTGGCCGCCGGCACGACGTGCCAATGATCGAGGTGTTTTCGAGAAATCAGGATGGCCACAATGGACTGGCTGGCTTTGCGGTACAGAGCTACCGATGAAGCCGGTTCAGTATTAGGTTTTGTTAGATAGACTTGGCAGTTTCTGTCCTCTGCCTGTGACTCAAGCGCGGTGCAGGTGAACGCTTCCTCTGCTTTGATCATCCGGTTCATCTGCGACTCGGCATAGAGCATGATCTGCCCATCATTGACGTAATTGATGCCATTGAGCGGAGCTGGTTTCGAGGGCGCTGGCTTTTTCTGTTTCTTAGGCTTGGTGGCCGTATCGTCTGTGTCAGTCGTGTTAGCGCCGGTGTTGGGCTCCCCTTCAGCGTCCTGTTCCTGCTCAGCGTCCTGTTCCCCTTCAGCGTCCTGTTCCTGCTCAGCGTCCTGTTCCTGCTCAGCGTCCTGTTCCTGCTGCGGGGCTTCAGCTGGACTCGTGCCGTTGGGCACCGTGACTGCTTGTTCCTCTTGGGCACGCGTGAGGGTTGCAATGTTGAAGGTAAACACCGACAGAACGGCGAACAACGCAGAAAATCGAATACACGACACCAGCAAGACTCCGGCAATTTCAGGGAAGATCAGACGTCGGACAGTCTAGCATGAGGGTGGGGGGACTTCATCTGTTTGCTACATGATGGGCAATTCTTTGTGGGCTTCGCGTAAGCCACTGGATATTGCTTTGGCCGCTTTTTTACAGCTGGAACGCCTGGCAAGGGTGTGCGAGAGGTGTCAGGCATCAGCTAAATCAGGTGGTCAGGACGAGAAAGAAAACAGAAACAGTGATAACGCATGTCAATCGCAAACTGGGACTGCAGTCTCAATTTCGATAGCCTTGAATTCAATACCGGCGGCAGCCGTAGCTTTTCGGGCCCAGACGGGGAATGCTGACAGCGACGGTAGGGCATCGGCTTTCAAGCGGCTAGCAATCCTCAGCTTGATTCGTTTGTCACCCCGCACAGAATAGAACGCCCGATTCCAAGTGATCCGTATCTGCAATTCTGCCTGATCCGGTAGCAGCCTTCTTGTTATGGCATGACAGTTGCATTGTTTCGCAATTGGAGCAGACCACCGGGCGAACACATTTTCTTTATCACTCGCTAGTGCAATGGCTCTTTCGTTTCTTTCTGAGCGTGAAAATTTCCGGAGCCAATTACATGTCCATTGTTAAATCATCAACTGCACGCCGCCGTCTGAAAGTGGAACCCTTGGAGCAAAGGATTGTTTTTGCAGGCAACGTAGATGTCATGATGGCTGGCATGACGCATCTCTCAATCCAGGGCGACACTGACGACAATGTCATTAGTGTTGAAGAAATTGCTCCCAACGTGGTCAAGGTAACCGGATACGCTGGGACGACGATCAATGGGGGAACAACGCCTGTGATTACAAGTGCTCCGCTGATCGACATGGTGTTTGCACGCATGAACGACGGAGATGACATTATCAAAGTTGCGAATCTTACGCTTGACGACAACCAGAATGGGCAGCTGTATATCGAGGGAGGAGCTGGTGAGGACAGGGTTAAGGTTTACAACGTACAGGCACGTCGTTCTATCACTGTTGATACGGGTGAGAATGACGATACCGTTCAGAGCTACTTGACGGCTACCCGGTATCACGAAATATCGCTCGGTAACGGAGAGGATGATATGTCCATCGAACAGTTCACCGCTGGATATCTTAAACTGACATCGCTTGAGGGAGACGATTACATGTTTGCCCGCAACGGCATGGTCTACGTAGACATCGTCGTTGCATCGGGATCTGAGAATGATACGATTCTGTTGCGTGATCTACAGGTCAACCGGGACTTGAATGTTGAAACCTACTTTGGTGATGATCGCGTCAAAGCAAAGAATCTTGAAATTGGTCGTTCGATGGTCGTCATGACTGACGCGGGCAATGACTTAGTCACAGTGCGTCAGTCACAGATCGGTAGTTCGTTGAAAATGGATACGGGGTTAGGAAACGATGGTGTCCGCCTTCGCGATCTCGATGCAGGAAGTGTTGGCATGAACACAGGTGCTGGCGATGACGGGGTGCATCTTCTAAATGTCGCCGCGACAAGTTTGTTGCATGTCTTTCAGGGCGATGGAGAAGATCGGCTTTTTGTGAAATATTGCAGTTCCGCTTCGCCAGAATTTGATGGTGGTGCCGGGCAGGACATGTTCTATATCAAGCCCAATTTCTTTGCCTCCCTCAGCGTATTCTATGCCTCTTCCTATGAAATATTGATGTAGGAATCCGGTGGCTTTGGACCATCAGACTGGACTATCGGGGCTGGCCCGTTTTCCGTCGATCTTGAGTCGAGCGTCAGCTAAATGCGATTGCCGCTGGGAGCGGCAGTGATGTGGTCGGTTACCAACTCTTCTTGCGTGCTGAGAACTGTGTGGCAGGTTGCCTGAGCGAAGGACCGTACCTTCCTGTCAGGCAATTCTGCCGCGCAAAGGTTCAGGTAATTCTGTCTCGCAAATGTCGTTGACACTGACAAATGACAAGGGCGATCTCGACTCTGTTAGCAATCAGTCCGGCTTCAAACACGGTTGTCCGGTCCACTGAGAACAAATCCCTCGTCTACGATCATGTCGCAAAATCTGAGTGCCTGCTGGACGCCCCTGACGGCGAGCTTTGGAAACGGCGAGCTTTGGAACAGAACTGGTCCAGTGTCACTTCATTCTCGCCGTGCTTGGATCTTTACCGTCAACGATCATCGACTTCAATTATCCTGCTTTTCGATCTCGTACGAGATGCCCTCGTTCAATGCAGTAAGCAGGCGACGTTGAAGTTCCATGAATCGAAATGACTCACGCCGCCAAATGCCAATTTTGATGGAACTGATTGCCGCGATATCGCGGCGTGGAAGAAGCTGATTGTTTTCAACGACACGCAAGTGGGTGGTTAGCTACGCTTGTTCCAATACCTGATTCTTGACGCAGGAATTTCAGGTTCATCCCATGGCTCAGTATTGGTCCCATGCGGCTTCTTTCAATGGCTCACATCGCAGGCTCACATCGCAAAAGATAAACGATGGACCGGAAAAAGTTTCCAGTCATCAACTGCAGATGGATCAGTGTTTAAAGTATGGCTGCCGGCTGAGAAAGTAAAGGTCAGGGTTGATCTGGAGCATCCGGATCGTATGTCCATCTTTGGATTGCTTGATATTGTTTTGATCGCAGTCGACGACTCTGCGAAATTTGCGACTGATCAAACAGAGCGTTAGCCACTATTTCAGATATTGGGGTGTGTTTTTCAGTGTTCTCATGATACGGCGTCCTGGCCCAAGCCAATTTTTCGTCTTGCCAACACAACGAAATATCGCGTATTTTTCTCTTGACAGGGATTGTCTGCGATTGTGGTTTGAAACCTGTTGTTTCGTGCGAAGTGGGTGCCGATGCGACTGTTCAAGTTAGTCAGCAAGATATTCGCATGTGGAATTCTGAAAACCCGACTCTGATGTCGTCTTGTGCGGGTTACTGTCTCTGGCAGAGATGCTAAACCGTGACTTGGTTTTGCACATTGTTCAACTCGTTTACAAGTGGATCAAGAAGAATGCCGAGCAAAACTGCATGCGTCGAGGAGAAGACTGAAGACGCTGGTCGCCCACAGACGTTCGTTGTCGTCATGGCAGTCACCCTGATCGCAGAAATATTGCTTATTTTGGGATGGATTCTCACCAAGGCAAATCATGGTTTCGACCTCAGTGACGAATCGTTTTACCTGTCCTGGACTGAGGGGCCACGTGATTACCCCGTCTCGGTTACTCAGTTTGGATTCGTGCACTCGCTTATTTTCGCCGTGTTACGTGATGATGTTGTCCTGTTTCGCCAATTCAACATTTTGACGACTTATGCTCTGACAATTGTTGTCGCCTACCAACTACTCGGCGAGCATCTTCGGAGTCTTGGTAGTGGGGTAATCAGCACGTTCGCCATCGTAAGTGCGTTCGCTTTGCCAAGCTTGAAGGTGATGAATTACTGACTGTTGACGCCGAGCTACAACTCACTCAATGGTATGGCGTTTCTGCTTGTCTGTATTGGTATCTTCAGCAAGGCTGATACCGATGGTAAGCAAAGTCGTGCCGCCTTGATGATTGGTGTTGGCGGTTGCCTCAGTTTTCTTGCCAAGCCGACTGCGGCATTGGTGCTTGGGGTGATGGTGTTGATCTTCGTCTGGGGAGTCAGGAAGTGGGTATTGAAATCACTTGTAGTCGCCGTTTGCACGGCGGTCGTGATTTTGCTTTTCAGTATGTTCTGGATTGGCGGTGGACCGATTTCTTTTGTTGCGGAATTACGAGAAACACTCGCCAGCGCGTATTATCGCACTGATCCATCTTATTCATTCGGCCGCCTGATACGTTGGGATTCTCCTCACATGAATGGCGGTGTTCGAATTGTATTCATCGTGGTTAGCATGCTGTTAGTCGCGTTTCTTCGTTTCAGAAAAGGCAGCCCATCCGAGTCTGTTGTACGATTTTCCGGACAATTTTTCAGTGTGGTTTTTCTTGCATTAGGGGCGATTGGTATTGCCTCGGCCTGGCTGGAATTCCGGGGTGTTACGCTTGAGTTTTTAAAGCATAGTGATGATGCAGAGGCGAGTAAGGAACGCTACCTGTTGCTTTCCACCCTCAGCCTTGCTCTTATTGCTGGTCGTTGGGGGGAAATCGACCGTCCCAAGTTGGCTACGGCCTTTTTTCTTTTTTGGCTCCCCTACGCATATGCGTTTGGTACGAACATCAACTACTGGGACAAAGGTGCGTCGGTTGCTTTCTTTTGGGTGCTGAGTTTTGGTGTTCTCATGACTGCGTTGCCGGCCCGTCGTTGCCAGTTTTTTATGTTTCTGATGATTGCGTCGTTACTCCCGATTCTGTCTGTTCTTGATTTGGAAACGTCGTACACACAACCTTATCGGCAGAAACCGCTCAACCAGGTTTCTCTTGCGTCGGTACGGGTCGGACGAGGTGACACAGAACTGCTGGTGTCCGAGAAAACAGCGGACTTCATTCGAGTCTGGAGACGATCGGCGGCCGAGGCTGGATTTCGCAAGGGAGCACCTGTGATCGACTTGTCTGGTCAAGGCAATGGACTCATCTATCTTTTGGGGGGGCACTGCTTCCCTGCGATTTGGTCCATTGCCGGGACGCCAGCGGGTGAGCAGACAATCCGGGGACAGTTGCAGCAACGCGGGCCACAAGGCCTCGAAGATCTGTGGCTCTTGAAAAAAGAAAACGGGGAACGCTCTAACCCTGATGCTGTGCTTGAAGAAGTGGGGCTTTCGATTTCTGACTTTGTAGACGTGGTCCGCATCCCCATCTCAGCATCACCTGGGGACGTGGCACCGCGACTCTTGTCGGAGGAAGATGCAGAAGTCTAGTTGGTTTTGTTAAAACGGAAAAGCACGGCCCCAGCCACCGAACCGTTGCCAGAGGAACCGTTGCCAGAGGATGCAAGTGCTTTACCGACAACCGAGGGTTTGTGATGCACGCCTCTTCGAGGTCATGCATCCCAAGTTTCAACGGGAGATCATCCGCGTGTACATTCTCGTATAGACGTGCCGAAAGAAACTACAGCGAACCATTCAGTGAATTGCGTTTTAGATGACTCGCGTCCAGTCGCGCAATGCAATGGAAACGTTTTAATACAGGTCCCTGTTTGTTTGTTTCGGAAGTGAAGGTCGTCGAAGCCCTGAGAATCGAGATGGTGATCCAACTGCTGCCGAAGTTTCATTGAGCTCTTGGAGCCCAAGTAGAGACACCGGCGTTTGAATTGAGACGAGGGACATTACCTGAGTGTGAACTCGGTTACCCATCCCCTTTCAATCGGGTTCGGGCAAACAGGTTCGGTTGTTATCTCGTTTGCGCCATTCCGGACACGATTTGGGAAAGCCTGTTACTTGAGAGGAATCGTGCTCAAGCTGAGGAAGGCAATGAAAACTTGCCCTCAGAGTGATTCTTGAATTGCCGCTCTCGGCAACCGCGATTAGATTTCATCGACTTCCCAACCAGGGCGGAAATCTGGCACGATGAACTGTTCAATTTTGTCGTTGCCACTGGCCTCAAAAGCTTTGGCATTCCAATCGAATCCTGCTCCGGAACGGAATGCAGCGTTGGCCAGCAGGACAGACTCAGCCAGCGGTCCGGTGTATTCAACAAAATCACAGCTGGATCTTGGTCCACCTTTGCAAGCCTGAATCCACTCTTTATGGAAGCCCGGTGATTTTGGAATCGACTGGCCGGGCGGCGTAGGGGTGCTGCCGTCTTTCATTGTGACTTTATAGCCATCGAATCCAGCAGCGATGGTTCCCTTATCACCGATGAAGAGTGTGTTTCCGTGTGGCTTCGTGTTGTGTTTGGCGAATGCCTCGTTCATGGACCCATGCCACCAATGCAGCGTGAGCGGGCCATGACCTTCTTCTGCGGCGAACTCCATCCGGGTTTTCATGGATTTGGGAGTACGTAGAGCGTCAATGTCCTTGGTCTCCGGCACCACATCTAAATCTATCCGATTGGGATACTGCAATTGCAAGGCCCAGAATGGGATGTCGAGAATGTGACAGCCCCAGTTACCTGTTTCTCCGGTGCCATAGTCCCACCAGAATCGCCATTTGTAGGGGCAGTACGCGGGAGAATAAGGACGTTCTTTGACTGGCCCTTGCCACATTTCCCAGTTCAGATTGCTTGGTACGGGAGGAAACTCTTTGGGCATGGCCGGCATGCCGCGGCTTCCGCCGATTGCAGAGTAGACCTCGGTCACATCACCGATCATGCCAGACCTGACAGCCTCGACGGTGCGAGCCATGCCAGAGTTGGCGTGTCTTTGATTTCCCAGTTGCGTCGCGACATCCATTTTCTCTGCCAATCGGGTCAATTGGCGGCACTCCCATGCCGAATGGGCCAATGGTTTTTCGCAGTAGACATGCTTGCCCATCAGCATTGCTTGTCGAGCCGGGTGAAAGTGCATGTGGTCGGGTGTGCTGATAACGACGGCGTCAATCTGCTTGTCCAGTTTGTCCAGCATCACCCGGAAGTCCTGGAATTTGTGCGACTTATCGAATTGCTGAAAGCGTTTGCCAGCCTTGGTTTCGTCCACATCACACATGGCAACGATGTTCTCACCAGACACACCACCGACATTGGCGGAGCCACGACCACCGACGCCGATACAGGCTACATTGAGTTTTTCATTCGGCGAAGCGGCTTTTCCCGAGGCTCCAGTACCTAGCCAGTAACCGCTGCCGAGCACAGCCGTTGTTTTGAGGAAATTCCGTCTTGATTTGGCATGCGTTGACATGGTTAGTAGTACTCGGAGGGAAAAAGGTGGAATGACGCTGATCTTGTCATTCTAACCGTAGTTGCCTGAGTTTGCCTCCAGATGGGTAAGGAATGCGTCAGCAAGTGCTGGAGACCAGCGAATCGACTTCTACACGTGGGATGGGAGGCGTGATACGATGGGAAGTCAAGAATTGGACTGTTCTCGAAGTATCGCGATGCCTTTGAAGTATCGCATTTGCCTCTGTTTGCTGGCTGATTTCCCACCTAACTGAGTTCGTCCTGTTCCTCGACTAGCACATTCGACTAGCACATTCGACTAGCACATTCGAC
>JAPKCI010000291.1 GCA_028823035.1 Rubripirellula sp. | reverse complement strand
AACGGCTCAAATTAAACGGCTCAAATTCAACGGCTCAAATTCAACGGCTCAAAATAATGAGGGAATGAATGCAGAATTTAAAAATGAACATGATTTCACGCCGCAAAGCGTTGTTGTCGGTCGGCGGAGTTGCCGCCAGCGTTCTGACGTTACGAGGTGATGAATTACCCTCCTTTCGTAGTGGAGTCGAGGCAGGGGGAAATGTTTCCTTCTTGTTTGTGACTGACACGCATTACTTGGCAAGCAAGCAAAAGCCGGAAATGATGGACCCCGCTTCCGCAACGGTCTGTCATCGGTTGGTCGAAACGCTCAATGGACTTCAGGGCCAAGTCATTCCGGGGCATGCCGGTTCAGGGAAGGTTGAAAAAATTGCTGGGGTCATCCACGGGGGAGACATTGTCGACAGTGCTGACAAGCGAGGCAGTGTTTATCCGCAAATGCAGGCGACCGAGTTTGCTGCCTTTGAGTCTGACTATGGATTGAACGCAGATGACGGTGTCCTCAAGTACCCAGTCTACGAGGTGTACGGCAATCACGATGGCCCGCATGGTGATACTTTGGTGATAGAAGGAATCAAACGTCGCAACAAACAACGGAACGGACTCACCAGAGTTTCATCCAACGGGTTGCAGTACTCCTGGGACTGGGGCCAAGTGCATTTCGTCAACCTAGGAATCGTTGTTGGGCAGTCGGGAACAGGGTTGCAGCGACGGCGTTATGCTCCAATGGATAGCTTGGCGTTTCTACGCGAAGATCTGCGGCAGTTGCGTGACAGAGATCAGCCGATTGTTATCACACAGCACATTGATCTTGCCCGTTACTCTGTCCCTTACATCGCAGATGAAGAAAAGTTTCTTCACATGGAATGGCACCCTCAGGACGTGCAAGCCTTTCATGACACGGTAAAGCACTTTAACGTCGTCGGCAATTTCTTTGGGCATACACACCGCCGCGAAGTATTTGGATGGAACGGTACATCGCAGAAACAACGTTTTTCAGAATCGGACGTTGATGCGTTTAACGGAGACAATAGCAGCCATTTTAAGGGCGGCAAACAAGCACTTTTTTACGTGGAAATCTCAGGTGCCGACTTGATCGTGCGTGAGGTATTCACTGAGGATGGATGGCAGAGCCATCAATGGGCCGACAGGGTGTGGGCAAAGAAAATCTAAGTGATGATCCGCCTGGGCTGGCGGGATGACTTAAGGTACTGAGCTGATCGGCATTGGGCAGCGTCAGTTCGCTACACAGATGTGGCGTTTGCTGAGAACGGTGGCACCCAATCTCTGTCGAACTTCGGACAAGCGTGTGCCAGTCGACTGTGGGTGAGCAGACCTGTTCTTTACTTCAGAGCGTGTATAGGATCAGTCGATGTGATCCCTACAAGTGTCCCATACAGGATATACGTACCAACGATCCCAACCACTAACCAGAGAGCAATGCTTGAGCAACCGCTCATGTGGGCCAATGAGTTGGCGTTGTGTTTACGAGGTGGTTTTTCACCGTTTTCTGCTTCTTTCATCCGTTCGCTACCCATGTGAGTGTTCTTCGTGGCGTTACGGATGCGGTCGCGCGCTTTTGGACCGCGCCCTCTTCTATCTCAATAATAGCTTGTTTTTCGGCTAAGGAGAGGGAAATGTGCGTTGCCACCGTCTTAGTGGAGTTCACTTTGCCTTGAGGGTCCTTCGCTGGGGGCGGCGATTTGGTCATCTCTGCTGGGTTCGCCATTTTGAGAATGATCGCTGCCGTTGCTGAGGCGAGTTCGGTCTATTCGGCCCCGCAGGGTGGTTGCTATTGGCCGACATCGATGTCCGTCAGGCCCATGTTTTGCGGCGATGAGTTGGCTGCTGAAGCGATCCGTTCAGGATTTGGCGTTTGGTAGCTTGACCGGGGTGAAGCAAAACGAGCGGCTGTCAAACAGTCCCCGATCACTTAGTTTCAGTTCCGGGATTACAAGCAAAGCCATGAAAGCGAGAGTCATGTAGGGAGCACGAAGATTGGAACCCAGTTGATGGGCTAGGCCAGTTAGTGTTTGATACCTGTTGGCTACTTCGTGTGCTGGCATATTACTCATCAACCCGGCGATCGGCAGAGACAGTGTTTCAATTCGATTGTCCACAATCGCGGTCATGCCGCCTTGGGCCTCAAAAATTGCGTTGATCGCTTGACTAATGTCTTTGCGGCTTGCCCCAACGGCGATGACCTGATGAGAGTCATGCGCAATGCTGCTGGCAATCGCGCCGCGATTGAGTTCAAACCCAGTCACGAATGCAATCGCAGGTGGCGCGTCGGCATAGCGATTGCATACAGTCAGTAAGAGCGTGTCGCTAATGGGGTCGGGCTCCAGAATGTTTTTGGTCGGGACCAGTGCGGTATGTGTTTCTTTTGTGACCAATTCACCATCCTCGGCCACAATCACGCGAACCGTAACTTGACTGTCGTGATGATCACTATCGATTCGGAAGTCATCCGGCGTAAAGCGTGCTTGTCTAAAACGATTTGGGGTGGCGGTTTTATGATGAGGAAAACTGCATTTTCCGTTTCTTGCAACTCGTTCTCCCTTGATCCATGTTTCCTGCACGCGAAAGTCAACCAGATCATGAACGCGTATGAAGTCGGCTCGATCTCCGACTCGTAATTGTCCAACAGGGAGGCCATAGTGTTGGACTGGGTTGATACACGCCGCTCGCAAGACATCGAACAGGTCAGCACCGTACGCGATGCATCGGGCCACCATGCGATTCAGATGTCCTTGTAGCAGGTCGTCGAGATGGGCATCGTCGGTCGAGAACATGGTCAGTTCTGGATGCTCTAGCAGGATTGGCCAGACCGCATCCAGATTGCGAGCAGCACTGCCTTCTCTGATCAGGATGTGCATCCCGACTGCGGCCTTGTCACGTGCTTCAGCGAGAGTAAAGCATTCATGGTCCGTTGTGATCCCGGCCCCGGCATAGCGAGCGGCATCTTGGCCTCGCAGTCCGGGGGCGTGACCGTCAACGGGTTTTCCAAATCGATGTGCTGCCGATATTTTGGCCATGACCTCGGGATGTTCGTTGAGGACTCCCGGCCAGTTCATCATTTCCGACAGGTAGTAAAAGCGTTCGTCCCGAAGCAGACGCTCCACTGTGTCGCTGTTAAGACAGGCCCCTGATGTTTCAAAGTCGGTGGCTGGCACGCAACTTGGCACACCAAAGAAGATGGGCAGGCATCCCCTCGCCGCATCCTCAAGCATGAATTCAAGGCCCTCTTCACCGAGCACATTTGCAATCTCATGGGGGTCACTGACCGTAGCGACAGTCCCGTGGCAAACGGCGACTCGACCAAATTCTGCCGGGGGAACCATACTGCTTTCGACATGCACATGGGCATCGACAAAGCCGGGCATCAGGAAGTTCTCGTCAGGTTGCCCGTTAGGTTGCTCGTTATCGGGCAGCGGCTCGATTGATTGGATCGTGCCATCTGATACGTGAACTTCAGCGGCGAAAATCCGACGCTGGTGGAGATCTACAAGCTGAGAGCGAAAGTGAGTCATGTCAGGTGGTCTGCATTAGGTTGGCCGTTGTGAAAGACCAGGTCGTGGTGGGGCACGACCAAAAATTCCGGTTCTGGCTGGTCAGCAAGACCGTGGTGAGACACCGGGTTTACTCATTCACTGCACGAATCGTCCTGCCGAGAGGTTTGCCGAGAGGTTTGCTTTGGGGACAATCCGATAGTCGGTATTTGTTTGCTGTTTGCACTGCTTCGCTTTTTGGCTCGCCAGTTTCGCTTTTTGGGTCGCCAGTTTCGTCCGACAAGATGCTGGGGGATGAGCGTCGCAGTCTGATGGAGCCTGTTTTACCGAAAACAGGCAACTGATGCCAAAAAGTGTCTGGGTTTCATTCCCTGTCGGGCGTGGCGCGATCCTCTTTTACCTGGCCCAATCCGAAAAAGTTTGTGGGACCGGGTGGTTGGGGGGGATCGCGGGGAATTGATCGCTTGGTGGTTGGGGGGGGAGTGGTTGTCATTCTTGGCTGTTAGCACGAATTCGAAGCTAGTACCCAGTGTTTTGGCGTATCTTTGTTTTGGCGTATCTTTTACGCGCAAACTTGCTTTTCCTGAATGCGTGCGTCTGCTGAGCTCAGTGAAACCTGTTTGAGAGCAAAATATGAGGGTCGGCCACTGAGCCAAAGCCTTCCTGTCATGCTCTACTGTGAAAGCACCGTGGAAATCCATGAAATTGGTGGGCTCTCGAAGTGCTGAAGGCTGTCCCTTCGTTGTGAGCGACGGAATTGCTATTTATACTATGTTTGTAGTTTTTCGAAGGTTCTTTTTGGTGCAACTATGGCGTTTTTAGCAACTCAACGAGACGGTGAACGGATTGACAACGATGCCAAATTTGAGCTGGCGTTGCCTGAGACGACCATTGGTCGGCTGCAAGAGTGCGGGATTGTGGTTGATGCGAAGGCGGTTAGTCGGATGCACGCTAAAGTGGTACGCGATGGGAGTAGCTACTACATCGAGGACCTGAAGAGTCGTAACGGAACGTTTTTGAACGGTCAGTTGATTGCTGGTTCTGAAGTGTTGCGTGAGGGAGACCGAATTCGGATCAGTGACGTCGAATTGGTATTCGAGGGCGACAGTGAAAGTGTCCCGGACCTGTTCAAGGGACCAGCGGCGTGCAACGGCACCAAGTTTGGCGTCATGATGTACGACGAGAGCGAAACTGCGCAGTTGAGCGGCAGTGGTAGCGGCAGCGCCAAGGTCGAGTATCGAAGTTCTTCCGATGGTCTGAAGATGACGGCGACGCCCGAGGCCAAACTCGAGGCGTTGATGCAGATCAATCGCAACTTGGGAAATGTGCTGGCCGTCGACGATGTGTTGCCGAAGGTACTTGAGAGTCTGTTTGATATTTTTCCGTCAGCGGACCGCGGTTTTGTGGTCATGCAGACCGAGGCAGGCGATCTTGTTCCACGCTGGGTTAAGACGCGTGGTGCTCATGATGAAACGGAAACCATGCGAATCAGCCGAACGATCATTCGGGAAGTGATGTCATCGGGTGAGTCCATCCTGTCCATTGATGCTGCAGATGACGAACGCTTCGATTCCAGCCAATCTATCGCGGACTTTTCAATCCGCTCAATGATTTGTGCACCTTTGAAAGATGCCGATGGCAATCCTTTTGGGGCCCTGCAGATCGATTCGACGCAGGGCGGTGGTCAGTTCATGGAAGAAGACACCGACCTACTATCTGGTGTCGCGGCTCAGGCGGGCATCGTGATCAATAACGCTCGGATGCATGAACATGCCTTGAAGCAGAAGGCGGTTGAACAGGACCTGAAACTTGCAACGGAGGTTCAGCAGGCATTCCTGCCCGATAGCGAACCCGCCGGTACTGGGTACCGTGTCCGCAGTTTCTATCAAGCAGCGAACCATATTGGTGGTGATTATTTTGACTACATCGAGTTGGATAATGGACGTATCGGGGTAGTGGTCGCGGATGTGGTTGGACACGGTGTCGCCGCGGCAATGTTCATGGCAAAACTGTCTGCTGAAACCCGATTCTGTCTTGCTCGTGAGCCAGATATTGCCAAGGCGATTGTGCAGTTGAATGATCGAATGAGTCGATTGCAGGTCGAGAGATTCATTACCTTCCTTCTGGTGGTGATCGATTCAAAGTCTGATTGTATTTCGATTGTCAATGCAGGGCACATGGCACCGATCGTTCGCGTAAACACAGACGGATCCATTTGCGAACCGGGTGAAGAAGAGTCCGGGTTGCCGATCGCAATTGACGGCGGAATGGATTACGAGGCTGTCGAATTCAAAATGAATGTTGGCGATCTGGCTGTCCTCTATACGGACGGCATCAATGAGGCTATGGACGACCAAGATGAGGAGTTCGGTATGCAACGGGTGCGTGAACTTACTTCTGAGGGTGGTGGGGCCGAAGCCGTCAAAGATCGGATCGTAAAAGCAGTCCTTGAACATGTAGGTGAAGCGCCACCATTTGATGATATGTGTCTTGTCGTGATCGAACGAATGGAAAAAGAGCTTAGCAATAAAGAGGCAGTGACTATTCCTGATGAAGTTGAAGTTGAAGTTGCAAGCGGCAACATTGAGGTGAATTGAGCGGTTGGTACTCAGGGTTTCGCTGTTTTTCTTCAGACCACTTGATTGCTGTTGTTCGCTTCCCTGACTATCACGAGGCGATGGTTTGGGCAGGCACGATGAACGACCCGCCAGTGGGAATCATTCAATTCGTTGACTCTCGCTGGAAATTTCTATGAAGCGGTGCCGTGTTCGGTATGAAGGGCGTGTCCAAGGAGTCGGGTTCCGGGTCAGGGCGGTGCATCAGTCAACTGGATTGAATGTGCATGGATTTGTACGAAACGAGCCAGATGGCTCGGTTTTGATGGACGTTGAGGGGACAGACGAAGACGTTCGGCAACTGCTCGATAGGATCGAGGTCGAGATGCGGGGAAATATGGAGGCTTCGCTGGTGGAGGCACTTCCTGTGCGCGGTCATCGTGGTGGGCTTGCGATTCAGTATTAAATGCGTCTCTGGCAGCTTGGGAATTGGTCGTCCGCTTGACCACCATTTCAGTTGTGTGGCCGTTCGCTTTCTGGTGGCCGCCATTGTCACGCAAAGCGGGCGTCTATCTGAATCTCACCCTCCCCCGTTAAACTGCTGTGATGAATGAAATCGAGCAGTATGATTATGATCTGCCGCGTGAGTTGATCGCACAGGATCCGCTAGCGACCCGCAGTGATGCCCGCATGATGGTTGTTGAACGAGGCAGTGGTCGCATTGAGCACCTACATGTCAGGGATCTTCCCGATGTGCTGGACCCAAGAGATGCCCTTGTTCTGAATAACAGCCGCGTGATCCCTGCGAGATTGGTCGGTTATCGTAAGGAAACGGGTGGGCGATGGCAGGGGCTGTTTCTGCGTGGGGACAAAGATTCCGGTGTCTGGGAAATTCTGACCAAGACCCGCGGTAAACTGAAACCGGGCGAGGTCATTACGGTGCAGGATCGTGATGCGCGTGAGGCAATGGAATTGGTCGTCGTGGCCCGCACAGAAGGCGGGAATTTGCTCGTGCAACCAAAGCTTCCTGCTGGGTTCGTGCCACTGGAGGGGGGGGCAACGCATGAGTTGCGCGAGCCGGCGGATTGGCTGGAACGCTATGGCAGAGTTCCGTTGCCGCCCTATATCAGAGACGGCCAGATGGTCGATGCGGATACCGAACATTATCAGACGGTATTTGCCAAGCAGCGTGGAAGCGTGGCCGCTCCGACAGCGGGGCTGCATTTTACCAATAGGCTGTTGGATCGCGTTCGGCAAATGGGAGTGCAGGTTGGCGAGGTGACCTTACATGTGGGAATTGGCACCTTTCGCCCGATACAGACGGAATCACTGGACGAACACCAAATGCACTTTGAATGGGGCTGTTTAGACGAATCGACTTGCGGCTTGATTCGCGAGAGACGTGACCACGGGGGGCGGTGCCTGGCCGTTGGTACCACGACTGTGCGAGTTCTGGAATCAGCCGCCAGAGCTGCCACAAACTTGCAACCATGGCAGGGCGAGACCGACATCTTTATCCGTCCACCCTTCCAGTTTAAAGTGATTGACGGATTGTTGACTAATTTCCACCTGCCACGAAGTTCTTTACTCGTTCTGGTAAGCGCTTTTGCTACTCGCGACCTGGCGTTGGAAGCGTATCGGAAAGCAATCGAGCAGGAGTACCGCTTTTACAGTTATGGCGACGCCATGTTCATTTACTGATCTATGCT
>JAPKCI010000063.1 GCA_028823035.1 Rubripirellula sp. | reverse complement strand
TGGCTGATGATGCTGCTGGCTGATGATGCTGCTGGCTGATGATGCTGCTGGCTGACGATGCTGCTGGGTGACGATGCTGGCATAGGATCCCGCAGCAAAGGTGAGTCGAGAATCAATGCCACAGTATTTTCAACAGTTCAAACGCCAGCCAACTCTGGTCCAACTTCACATAATGGCACCGGCATCAACACCTCATTGGCGGGAACCAGACGAATGTTCTTGCATCTTGAAAGCTGAAACTGGCGAGGTTGTTCACGACACAGGCAAAGCCCTAGAAACCGGTAACTGCCCATGAAACGTATGGGGCTCACCAAGCGGTGAGTTCGATTTCCCTTGGCGTCCGCGTAATCCATCTCGATGACGTAACGGTCAGAATCTTGCATGGCGCGACGGAGAATTCGATTCATGGTTGTAGTTCCTGAAGTTTGCTACTGCGGTCTCATCACTTCAGTTATTCGTTACCGGCGTGACACGTCTGGTCAGAAGCCTCGAAACATTCCTGACAGGATGGCAAAACAGGGGAATTTCGGGAAAACAGCCCCTTCTGGTTTCCAGCCGTCTGGTGAACTGGAGGCAGTCAATTGGGAACGGGAAACGACCCCTTACGGCAAATCTTGACGGCTTGTCCGCTCCGCGAGCTAGACCGGCAAACCAATTCGCTGAATCCGATGGTTGCTGCTATCCAGAATGTGGACGCGATCCTGCGAATCAACCACCAAACCCCACGGCTGGTTGAGCCTGCCCGGTTCCAATCCTGGCCCACCCCAGTTTGCAATCCAACGGCCATCCTGATCCAGCCGTTGTACGCGATTGTTCTTGTACTCAATCACCAGCAGACTGCCATCACTGGCAAACGCCAGATCATAGGGATAGAAAAACTGCCCATTCCCATTGCCTGGGCCACCCCAGATATCAATCAACTCGGGGGTTGGACCGCTGAGGTCAAAACGCTGAATACGATGATTGCAGGAATCGGCAACCCAAAGCACATTCTGGCGGATCACCAAACTCTGAGGGCGAACAAACTTACCCGGCTCATGGCCGTTACCACCCCATTGGGCCATGAACTTGCCCTCGGGGTCAAATTTTTGAATACGATCCGATGCGTTGTACTCACCGATATAAAAACAGCCTTGGGCATCACAAACCGCATCGGTGACAAAGGCAAAATCACCCGGCAGGTGTCCGGCAGTGCCCCCGATTTGCTCTTCGGTTCGAAGCGTGCCGTCAAGCGAATACGACAGCATACGATAGTAGTGGGTGTCGGCTACCAGCAGACGCCGATCATCCGGCGTCTCGGAGGTCGATGCGCTGTCTGAGCCGGGATTGCCTGAGCGTACTGCCAGACCCGTGGGCCGTCCGTTTTTGGTTTGCGGCGTGCGCCAGAACCTTAACAGCTTGCCGTCGGCGTCGAATACCTGAATACGACCTGTGGTGTCGACGATGTACAATTGGTCCCGATCATCGATGGTAATCGCACGCGGTTTCAGGAAGCGACCTTCGCTCAAGCCACGTCTTCCCCAGACCAGATCGGGCAGGGCCGCCTGCCCCGCGGGGACACAGCCGACAGCAGCAACCCCTCCCGATGCGGCTGCCATCGCCAAATCACGCAGGAATTTTCGGCGATTAGGGTGGTCCATGTTTTGAAGCGTCCGGCGACTTGTGAAGGCGTTTCGTGAACTCTTACAATACGTCTGCCGTCGCTCGCAGAGTTTGCACAGTCCGATTGTACCCGTAAACTGCCGATTCGCGTCACGACGGTGCCGATGTGCACCCAGTGGCGACCGCAATCCGAAAGGCGATGCTGTAAAATGCGGCACAGTCAGGAAACGGTTCCGCAAAGAGTGACCTCGCCTCTCATCCAACGCTTTTCATTATCACCACTCGCAACCCGCACTATGTTGAAAACACTCGATCTACGCGCCACAGATGACCCCCGGGACATCGTGCATCGCTCGGTTCAAGCCTTGGTCGAGGGACAAGTGGTTGGCCTGCCAACCGATACGGTCTACGGACTCGCCGCGGATGCATTATCAGCGACTGCGGTCGAGGAACTCTGCAAAATCAAAGGGCGGCGAGACGATGTCCCGTTGGCAATCTCAGTGGGAAGCCGCGAAGCTGCCGAAGATTTTTTTTGCCAGGCCACACCACTGGTAAGACGCCTGAGCCATCGTTGCTGGCCTGGGCCGCTAACGCTAGTCGTATCCTGCGAGTCCCCCTCTTCTGCGGTCACCCAACTTCCCCAAAAGGTGCAAAAACGGATCACCGGCGATTTTGGTTGTGTCGGTTTTCGCGTCGTGGACCACCGCGTTCTGACGCATATTCATCGGTTTTTGTCGGGGCCGCTGGTTCTGACGAGCGCAAATCTCAGTGGCCACCCGAGCCCCACAACCGCTCAGGCCGTCACCGAACAATTAGGAGATTCTTTACCACTGCTGCTCGATGACGGGCCAACCCGTTATGGTGGAGCGTCCACGGTTGCCCGAGTGAAGGGAAACCGCTTGGAAATTTTACGAGAAGGTGCTATCGAACGTGCTGCCATGAATCAATTTGTAAAACCTGTCATCGCTGTTGTCTGCACAGGCAATACATGTCGCAGCCCCATGGCGGAAACACTTCTCCGCGAGCGTTTGCGGGAAAAGCTAGGCAGTGAAGATGCAGTTCGCGTGCTTTCCGCAGGTGTCGCCGCCGGTGTGGGCAGCGGTGCCAGCCCTCAAGCCGTTGAGGTCATGGGCTTGCGCAACCTTGACTTGACAGGCCATAGTAGCCGCCCGCTGGACGATGCAGTCATGAATGTCGCCGATTTGATTTTAACGATGACGCGCGGGCACCGCGCCGCCATTCTTGCTGCGTGGCCCAACATGCACGATCGCGTTCACACGCTGAGACGGGATGGTGGCGACATTACCGATCCGGTTGGTATGCCAGTCGAGGTTTACGAATCGTGTTCGGAGCAGATCGATCAGGAATTGGCAGCCTGGCTTGATGCTCTGGATGATGATTTTTTTCCAGTCACCACCTCGAATGAAGAATGAGGTGAGATATGCTTAAGGTAACAATCGCCAGTGATCACCGAGGCGTACTGATCAAAGGCCGCCTGATACAGGCATTGCAGGCTTTCGGATTCACAGTATCCGACGAAGGAACCGATTCAGAAAAGTCAGTCGACTACCCGGACTACGCCCAGCAGGTCGCGATGAAAGTCAGCAGTGGCGAAGCCGACCGCGGCATTCTGATTTGCGGTACAGGAATTGGGATGGCGATCACGGCCAACAAATTCCCGCGTGTGCGAGCGGCGTCCTGTTATGGCGAAGTGATGGTCGAGATGAGTCGTCGGCACAATGATGTCAATGTACTCTGCCTGCCGGGAGACATGATCGGTGATCGCCCCGTCGACGAACTTGTCCTGATGTGGCTGAACACAAAATTTGATGGTGGTCGACATGCCGAACGCGTGAAAAAAATTACGGAAATTGAATCACGCTCAAACGACGGTCCAAGCCCAGACGAATTGTCGCTTGACCCCTCTGCATCATCGCTCGATCTGTGATGAGCGAATCAACCACAAAAGACTGGTCTGATGTCATCGGTCATCAGCAACAACGTGACTGGTTTGCTGCTTCACTGAGCCAAGGGCGTTTCAGTGGCAGCATGCTGTTCGTCGGATCTCCCGGCTCCGGCAAGAGAACGGTAGCCAGACTGTTAGCGAAAACGCTGTTGTGCGAAACAGTTCCTGCAAAAGACATGGCTCCATGCGGCACCTGTCCTTCGTGCACCCAAGTTCAGGCAGGCAACCATCCCGACCTTATTCACGTTTCAAAACCGGCAGACAAATCCTCGCTTCCCTTGGAAAAGCTAATTGGCCCGCCCGAGAATCGGATGCAGGAGGGTTTTTGTTACGACATTCAGCTCAAACCAATGATTGGAACACGCAAGGTCGCCATCCTCGAGGATGCTGACTTCCTAGAAAAAGAAGGTGCCAACTGCCTTCTGAAAACACTCGAAGAGCCACCCGCCGATACTGTCATTATGCTGATCGGGACCGTCGAACAAAAGCAATTACCCACGATCCGGTCACGTTGCAAGATCATTCGTTTCTCGCTCGGCAATGAAAATGCGAAAAAGTTACTCCGTCAAGTTCACCAAGTCGAAGCCAGTGATGACGAACTTCAGAACGCGATCGAGACCTCTGGCGGTGACATGCACGTGGCCCAGCGATTGCTGGACTCCGAGGCCAACCAATTCCGCGACGCTCTGATTAATCAGCTCAACGCAGAGCATCCAGACCCGATCAAAATCAGTCAACTACTGACGAAGCACTGTGATCAGGCGGGTAAAGAAGCCCGCAAAAGGCGACATGCGTTACGAGATGCAGTTGCCATCGCCCTGCAATTCTTCCGTCGAAAGGCTCGAGACGCTGCCTACAGCGAGCAGTTTGAATCGCTCACGATGGCACGACTAGACCGTTCGGTACGAGCAGTTCGAGAACTCGAACGCAATGCCAATCAGGCGACGCTAATCGATTGCTTTGCTGCGGACATCGCCGCCGGCATCACAGGCGACCGTGGAGGCATTGGATAAATGGGAGGGGACGTCTGGTGATCTTCAGACCAGGATTCGGTGCCGCGAATCCTGCCTTACTGCTGCTTGCGACTCTATCGGGGGAACCGCAAAGTACAAGATAACAACGCCGGGCAAACGTCCCATTTCCGTCTACCGTAACAGCGTCTCTTGCACCACATGCGATTACCGGGGTTTGTTTTCATTCCTTCAACGGGAACTACAGCGCAGATATTCGGTAATTGCCCGTCCAGCATCAGAGTGGAAAATCATCAACCGTTTCATACAGGGGCATGTAGCGATAGTAAACCTCGAGAGTCATCGCGCACATCGCTGTGGTGTAAAGTCGACCTCCGATATTCCCCCAGTGATCGTTAAAATGCCAACTCCCCGCCTCGTGACCTGACTTTGCCTGCGTGGCCACCAAATGGTCTCGCAGTTTCTTGTTCCACTCATCCCAAGCAGGGTGCCGACTGTGATGCAGAGCCAAAGTTGCATAGTAGTCGTGATAAACATTGCTCAACTTGGGACCGCGTTCCGCCAATTTTGTTAGGGCGTTGTAAAAAGGTGTGTACTCAGTTGATTGCCCCAGATAAAGCATGAGCGCCAACCCGATTGCAGTCGTGGTCTCTTCCCCTGGCGGCCCCTTGTACCCGAACCAGAAATCACGGTCCTTGCAAGTCGACATCACAAACTCCTTGGCATCCGCAAGGGTGTTGGTACGCGTGTCAACGCGATTCTTTTTGGCTGCAATGATCGAAAGCACCTGCCATGCGCTGACTGTCATGTCGCCAGGACTGCCGGGGACGTAGCCCCAGGAACCGCTATCGTGCTGGGCAACGGATGTAAAGGCAGTGGCCTTGGAAACCAGATCATAAAGATCTGAATCACGCAGCCGCCCCTTGGAACTCATTGTCAGCGCCTCGCTCAATGCCATCAGAGCGATGCCATGCCCGTACATACTTCCCTGCTGCAAATCGAGGCCGGCCTCTGCTTCTGCCGCAACACTACGCAAGTAATAAATGCCACGTCGAACCGTTTCCTGATACAGTCCCTCACGATGATGAGTGTGCCCCGCTCCGAGAAATGCCAACAACGCGAGTCCGGTGGCACCCGTTGATGGCGTTGGCGACTCAGTTCCCTTTTTCTTGGTATGACGACATCGCCCGTTGCAGGGATCAAGATCCAAATTGAAGGACCAACTTCCATTGTCACGCTGGTGGGCAGCTAACCAGGCAAGCGCGGCCTCGACAGCCTCCTCGCTCTCTCGCGTCGCCCCATATTTTTTTCCATACTCGACACGACCTTCGGGGGTCCGCATGGCGAGCCCGCCACCACTGGGCAAACGCACGAGAGATTCTGACCCAGTGACACCACCCCCCGCAGCTAATTCAAGCATTTCTGCAGCAACGACATCCGCTTTGTCCTTCGCCGCCAGCGGTGAGGCCATCGTCAAAACAGCTGGCGTCTCGATCGAAACCGTCACCGGTTGATCAAAGACAGCATTTTTGTCGAACTGCTGATCATCCAACGACTTTAACGCTTGCAGTACCACGACCGAGTCAGCCTGCCCCTGCCGGGCAATCAGACTATCCGCCTCACCGTCAGCACCTTGAAAAGTAAAAAACGCAAGCAAGAGCAAAACAAGGGTGTGAACGATGGTGCTGATCAAAGTCGCCGGCAACCGCGCAGCATCACTCCGGCTCCTGCGTACCAAAGAGGTTTCTGAATCGTGCGTCCCTACCAATACAGGTGGCACGACACGAACGCCTGCGGCTGAAATCAGCGGCAAGTGGACGCGCGGTGGCACTGTCTTGGGCAGGGTGATTCCGGTCATAGGAATTATACAAGTTAAAGGCGAGACCTCTCCTCTCGACTATAGCTCGCGCCTCCCAACAGCGCCGAAAAACCGCTGCTGCTTCCGATCGCAGTTGCAGGCTGACTCTTTGGAATCAAACAGTCTCTGCGCGATGTAGAAAGCCGCATTTGCGTCGTACATAAACGGCCCCCGCAAACTAATGCACCTCTGGCCCACCGAGCCTGACGGCAGGTGCAGGAAAAACTACCGAACAACGACAACCAGCTCGAACCCTAGCCCACTGCTCAACGGCGACCGTGGTCATTGGACAAGAGTCGGCGATCGTGCACTTGAGACTCAAACTCAAATTTCCCGAACACCTCACAATCAACAAACCGGCAACCGACCCGGACTGTTTCAGGTGTTAGTTGCTACTGGCATATCCGCTACCTGGTAGGCACGCGACCGATACAGGAAATCGATGAGATTTCCCTCATGGGGCTGCAACCAGTTCAAGCGATTGGTTGGAATGGGTCCGATATTCACCCGGTCAATATCAATGGACGAACCCGCAGCATGAATGAGTTGCTGATCCTGCGTGAGCACTGTTCCGACAAGCGTCGAACCAATCCGACGCAGCATTTGATCCTGCGGACATTTAACGACACTGACGAAGGGGAACATGTATTCCTTCGATGCAACCTGACGATCAGGCGAGTCAGCGTGAACCACCATCGGTCGCAGATACGCACAGTGATCTCGCTCGATAAGTTTTTCACCGAAACTGGCGGTCATATCTTCGACACCTGACTCAGCCAGGTCCTGTTGCACCATCGCATGGGTTCCTGTTGCCATCGCCGGCACCGTGAAGGCAGCCAACTGGGCATTGGGGTCGCTCGGCGGCAAGACATCGACAGGACCAATTTTCTCGGCAATTGCGGCCGCGATTTCCCGAGTGTGACGGCTCGCCCAGATGCCACTGCAGTTGATGCAACTACGGCCCGAGTTACTCAGGACACTTTCGACTAAAAGATCGAGGTAGTTTTCCCAGTCATCAACAACATCATCACCAATCAAAACTTTGGAAAACCCTGGCCCGTGAGCTTGAACCCGAGGATTACCCTCATGCTGAGCGACGGTCTGTGCGCTTCCGAAAATCATGCTACGGGGAGTTTTAGTCAAGATCGCACCGCCCGCGTCATGCCCACCCGGATACAACCCGAACGCGGCAGCCGGAATTCCGGCCTCAATGAAAGCTGAAACCATGCGGTACGGAGTCCACGGTTCCTGTGAGCCGGGTTTGAGTGCCAAGCCAACCTGCAACGGGATTGCTGGCAGCCAAAGGGTATGAACACCCGGTGAGTTATTTGGCAGCACCGCACCAAGCACAGGCGTCTGAGATTGATAACTGACAATGACACCACGTCCTTCCTCACCGTAGCCACGCGAGAAAAACGACAGGTCCAGACCACGCGTCAAACAATCCAGTATCTGATCAATATTACTGAGAACAAAGCTGTTCTTCGCCATATTGGATCGACACATGTGCTCCGGAAGCCCGGTACTTGCCGACTGCTGATGAACGAACTGATCCACCGATTGCTGGGAATCGCCGACAGACAAGTCTGCAGACTCGAACAGAACAGCTGCTTGTTTGCATCGCTCGATTAGTTCGTCGGTCGAGAACTCAAGGAGCGCCTGCCGAGCTTTGTGTGCCTGACGCATATCACGTCCGACGATACCACCACCGACATTGCCCACGCGGGCAATCGGCTCTCCGGTATCGAAGTGGACAACATCCGTGAAATCGAGTGACTCGTAGGGTTTACCCCAACGCAAAGGACTAAGGGTGATCATGTCTGCAAATAAATTCTGATGAAACAGGAAGGAAAAATGGCGGGAATGTCAGGGCGTGGTCTGAGCACCGTTTCACGGATCCTCAATAAACGCCGACAGTTGTTGCGCCAGCGAGTTCGTGGAAAGGACGGACACCACTCACGCCATCCCATGGATAGGTCGCGAACGGGGATTCTCTCTCTCCCTCGTCACGCTCCATGAACCCCGGGACGAAAAACTCATCCGTCAACGTGTAAAGTTTAACGCGACCGGTCTCGCCATATCCAACAACCTGATTGTAGTCATCAAAAGTCACAACCTCTGTGACGGCGCGTGGCTGGGGAGCGTAGTATGAAATTTTATAACCGTCCGCAGCGGTGACTGGTTTGCTGCAAGCGAGACCCATCAAGGTGTTCCCATAGGTAGGCGTCATGTAGACACCCCCTTCCTCTGGTGGCCCACCCAGTAATTCTTCCACGCAGAACTTGGTCCACTGCGGCGTAAACTCGGTGCCGCCAGAGAAGATACCGGTGATCCCACATTCGGGAATGCTTGTTCCTTTTTCCTCAAGCGCTTCACCAAGTGATTCCAGCAATTTTGGCGTTGCGAACATGCACTTCACGTCATGCCCAGCGGTCAGCACTGTGACCGCCTGGTCAACGCAATGCTTTTTGTACTCTTCAAGGTGATCCATCCAACCTTTCTTGATTAGTTTCACAACCCAGCGAGGATCCAGGTCAATGCAAAAGCAAATGCCTCCGCGGTGCTGCGCCAGATGCTCAACCGCAAGACGCAAGCGTCGCGGCCCACTTGGACCAAGCATCAACCAATTCGAACCTTTCGGAAAATACTGATCGGGAAGCGTGTCACTGAACAACTCATAGTCAGTCCAATGGTCTTCGACTACGACGCGGCTCTTCGGAACACCGGTCGTTCCGCCCGTCTCAAAAACGTACGTTGGCTTGCCTGCATGGCCTTTGGGAACCCAACGACGCACGGGCCCTCCCCGCAACCACTCGTCCTCGAATTCCGGGAACTTCTTGAGGTCATCGAAGCACTTAACGTCCTTCAGGGGATCGAAATTGAGCTCCGACTTTTTTTCCAGCCAGAACGGACTACCTGTCTCTTCGCTGAAATGCCAATGAACAGTCTTCACCGTGTGTTCATCGAGTCGTGACTTCGCGTCAGACGCTTGCTGGGCCACCTCTTCGCTAACCGTGCCGTCCGCTGTACTCATTGATTCCTCGACAATAGTAGGAGTGACTGGGAAGTCACATGTATATCACGCTTGGGGGTCGTGGACGATCCACCCATCTTTTCGTAAGCATTATGAAGGGTCGGTAACCACCTGTGGCAAGCAAGCTGAAAAAACCGCATCAAAAGCCCCAGATAGCTCGTGGATCAACCACCTAAAGAACCGGAACGACACACAACGGCCACCATTTTCAATTGACCTGAAAAGACAGCGAGCAGAAGCTTTGTTTGGTAGCCACCAAGAAACGGGGAATCCCACAAGCCACAAACTCCGTGCAACAACCAGCGGTGCGTGTGATCAACGATCCTCCGAATCTTGAAATAGCGGACAGGCAGTTCGGCTCCTCCGGTGATTTGCTGCCACAACTCCAACTCTGCGCTCGGGGGTTACTCGCGTCCCAACCAAAGCGAACGCTGGGGGACTTTCTACTCTATTCTGTGGCGACTGGGGACTATAACACGGGACGGCGAGCGTCATTGCGAAACGGCGACTGAGTTCCGCCCGGCCGGAAACCGAACTCCACCTGGATACTCATCATCGCTTACTGAATCCGCGGCTCGCGGTAATCACGACCAACCATGACACCCAATCCGTTTTCTTCCCCGACCCAAATCCCCACCGAACGAGGTGTCTTTGGCGATGCCCGATTGATAAAGAAGGGATTTCTCTATCGTGTCGTCGAGTTTGAAACGCCGTTCCGTTGCCAACTGATTTACAACGGTTGGTGGTTTCGTCAAACGATCACACTTAACGGTCACTTGGCCTGGTCTCAAATCAGCTGGCTAACAATTGAACGGAATGCCGATTTTGATGTCCCTGAGCAGGCCAGCACCCATTCCAGTCCAGGGAAGGTCGAAATCGAATTCGGTCGCACGCTGATGATTCGTCGCTTCCGTATCTGGATCGACAATCGAATCGTTTATGACGAAGTCACTTGACTCAATCACGCTAGATTACGGTGTCAGCTCAGCGTTACTCTGACAGTTCAGGCAATCAGGCCGCTTCCTGTTGTGGAAAGTCGGAATCCGTCGAGTACGGCTCGGCTCCCGAATCCCCAATGTCTTCCCAGAGAGCCTGAAGTGGAGTCGGCGTCATCCCCGTCGAGGACGGCTCGGCTCCCGAATCCCCAATGTCTTCCCAGAGAGCCTGAAGTGGAGTCGGCGTCATCCCCATCGCAACAGCATCAGGCTTGAATGCATCAAGAACCAATGAAGTGTACGTATAGGGTTGACTGACGTTTCGCTCGTCGAACAGCAGCGTTCGCTTAATCAAACCCTTTGAGACATCCCAGTGATTGGCATGAAAGACTCCATCGCTGTCGAAGTATTCAATCAGTCTTACCAGAAATCCGGCATTTGAAAACGCTTCTGCGAACGAGAGATGGTTATAGAGAACCTGATGACCCTCTGCCCCGACTTCGCTGCCGCCGGGGCGAATCTGATCAATGTAGTCTTGCGAAGGATGAAATCCATCTGGAACGGCGACACGAAGGTAGCCACCCGGTCGCAGGAACTGAAAGCAGTTTCGCGCCGCAACTTTGCCTTCTTCGCAGGTCAAGTGTTCCCAAACATGTTCGGCAAGAATCGCGTCAACTGAACTTCGCTGAAAGAAAGTGCTCCAGCTAGCGGGACTGACAACATCAATCTGGTCGCTGCTAGCAGGAATCCATCCGGGCATGCAAACGCTGTCGGAACCAAGCGTTAGCCGCAGGTCATTCTGCAACTCTATCTGGCGGCGAAGCGACCGGGTCGATCGCTGTTCACGATGTGCCCCGCTGAACCATTGTTGAAATACTCGCACAGCATTGCACCCTGAAATCCGCGGTGGGAATCACTTGTCTGGTGTACTCCTACAATAAAAGCATATGCGATGTAAAGCCGAGCGTTCTGCTGCACAGGGCTAGCATGCTGGGGCATCGATCTCGATGATCACTCCGCGTGGCCCAGCATTGACGATGCATGAATCCCCCAGTTTCATCTGTTTTCCCCAATCGCTGTGTATATGGCCGCAAACAACCAACCGCGGTTGCTTCTCTTGCACGGCATCCCGAATTGCCTGACTACCACGAATCTGACCACTACTGTCGTGATCGACAGTGTCAATTGGTGGTGAATGGACCACCAGCACCGCCCCCTGCTGACAACCAGCTAACATCTGCCTTGCCTGAATCTCTGGAAAGTCGTAGCTCCAATCACCAAACGGAGTGACGGGAATTCCACCCCCGCAGCCCCAAAAATCGATTCCCACAAGGCTGCAGCCTGAACCATGAAGCACATGGGCAGTCGACCAATCAGCCTTGCAGACTGATTGCTGTAATTCCTCCACTGATTCTCCATTTCCGGGAACCAGAACCGAAGGTTTCTTGATGGCTGCCAGAACATCCATGGTGTCGCTGAGCCCCTGTCTGCGTGTTGCAAAGTCGCCTGCCCCGATGACCACATCAGCCTCAGTTGACAATTCCACCAGGTTTTTGGCAGCCAAAATATCCCGATGCAAATCACTAAAACACAAAATCTTCATTGCATAATCCTCGAACAGCCTGCTGCATGCATCCATGAAAATCGCCCAATATTTGCCGGGCCACCTTCTGCTCGACACGAGGGACTGCAGTTCTTCGGGACGGTGTTCCCGGCGATTATCGGCTACAGTTATCGTCAGGAAACTAAAAAGATTCAACTGCGAACCCCGGATCGCCAAAACGCACCTCGTGATCATCCTTCACGGCTTGCAGAATCTGCCTGTTCATGCTCAACCCACATAGACCCCATTCACGGCCTCCCATTCACGGCCCTTTCGCTCACTCAGGGCATCCGTCTTCATGTCAACTTCACCCAAGCATCCCAACGACTATCGTCGAACGATGATCTTGCTGTTGTCGATCTTGTTCTTAGCGATTTTTGGAATCATGATTTGGTACGGAGGCCGGCAGGGCAGCTACAAAATGCTCGCCAACGCGACCGGTCGAATTGGTTTAGTATTGGCTGCGCTCTGGATTGCATGGCCCTCTTTGCAGCGTCCCATCAGGTGGCTACCACCCAGCATTGCTGTTGCAGGTGTGATCGCATTAGGCGTCGTAGCGGCCCAACCACGATTGGTACTTGTAGCCGTTCCCGCTCTTTGCACACTGCTTGCTTTGACGACCTTTGTCCGCTCCATGAAGCGATAGTAGCAAACGCAATCTGCGTGCTTCGTTAAACCAAACGCAAGGTCACTGGATACCGATAGCTCTCGCCCGACCAAACGGACAGAGAAGCGATGATGCCGAAGACAAGTTGCAGAATGAGCGGCACGAACAACAGGGGCCAAAGCACAAAGCAGGTGAACGCATTGACAACAACCAGCGCGATCGCCAACAAGAACAGTGAGATTTGGAAATTCAACGCTTCCTTCGCCTGGTCGCCAACGTACGAAGACGACTCGCGATAGAATAAGTAAATCAACAACGGACCGATAAACCCGATCAATCCGCCAGCGAAAATGCCGATCAACCCCGACAAATGAGCAAGAGTGGCCAGCATGCGGTCATCGGGAGTGGTTTGTTGATCACCATCAGTCCGGATCGCCTGTTGAGGTGGGTCGTAAGCAGCTGAACCAAGGGGAGTCGATGTGTCCGGAGTCGATGTGTCCGGAGTCGATGTGTCCTGATCATCCAACGGCAAACCGTGGACCGGCAAAACAGATGAACATGCGGGGCATTTGGCCTGCTTTCCCGTACTTCCATCGGGTACTTCCAGCTTGTTGCCGCAATTTGAGCAATTGAATTGGATCGCCATCAGGATGCCTGGTTGTTCCCAACAATTTTGGAAGGAATGTGTTTGATCGTGGGTGGATCGAATGGAATCACGCGGAATGAATCTAGCTAAAGTACGCGGGCCATTCGAGAAACCATTATCGTGCTTCAACGGTTCATGATTCGCTGGCAAACGCTGTTTCTTGGAATAAAACAGCAAAACAAACTCAACCTGCACCATTTTCTTTCACTCTGGACCCTCGATCCAGCCTCCAGCAAGTGGAGCGTACACCCCGAAACACTTTCGCAGCCGAACAACACGAAACAGAGGACCACAACCCTCATCGCACCAGGCGGCAGTAAAATAGGAAAGATGGGGCAACTTTTCCTGCCGAACACATCCAGCAATAGAGCATATCGCAGAAAACGAACGTAGCTGGCGTCACGGTGCGGCGCCAACGAGCCAGTCGAGGATGTGGAACGCCGATATGCTTAGTTTTTGAATCCGGTGGATCCTGATACAGCGGTGAAACGAGCAGTGTGAAACTAATGTGGCACCCGATTTTTTCCCGTCCCAATCCCAATCAGCGACAAAATCAGAAAAAACCTACCTTGCCTACCTTGTTCTGGCCGAAACAAGCAACAACACCGGTCTGGTAAAGCCATTTTGAAGAGCAAAGTTGCACCCGCGGCAACTGTTTCCCTTTCGCATCGTGCGTACGGATTTTCAAAAGGACTCGGGCCCAGAGTGATTCAGGACTGCAGGGAGGCATTTCGATGCGACGCAAATATTTCGGATTGGCGATTGCTGCGATCGCTACTTTCGGGCCAATGCAGGCCTGGGGTGGTGACCGTGATATCGCTGAACAGATAATCAAACGACTCAAGAGCAACCGCGATTCGGGAGCACTAAAGGATTTCACCCTCGACATGAAAGTCGAAAAAGGTGTGGTTCTGTTCCGTGGGAATGTCAGCAAAGACATTCAAAAGAATCTGGTGCTTAAAACCGCTAATGGAATTGACGGTGTTACCAAGGTCTTAGACGAAGTCAAGGTAAGTGCTGCGGCACCTACCATGGCGGTCAAAGCCCCTGTGGTGAAACCGAAAATCACAGACAGCCCAACTTTCGCCCCAAAGGCTGCAACGCCCAAGGCAGACGAGAAAGTTGCCAAGCTGACAACGAGCAAAAACAAAGCAAGCAAGCTGGTATCCAAACCAAGTGCGACCACAGTTGCCGAGAGCAGGGCTAAGCCAAGCCCGTTCTCATTCAAAGACGCTTTGTCGGCGAAACGCTCACAGGCTCAGCCTGTTGTGCCCGGGAAAATTCTTCCCACGGGTGCATTCGAGCCAATCGATGACACTGATGTCGTGGCGGCTGTCGTCGCTGCTCTGCGTGCCGCAAAAGCTAAAGGCGAACTGGTCGGTTTCGGTGTTGATGTTCGAAGCAACAATGGTGTGCTTCAGCTAACCGGCCGAGCAAGCTCACCCGCTCAGCGTGACAAAATCTTGAGCATTGCCGCGAATGTGAATGGCGTAGCCGGAGTTCGTGAGGCAATCGCCATCCCGACTGCAGCAAGTGCCAACGTTCCACGACTTCCCGAGCCTCCTTCCTTACAGGAAGTTGCTTTGGCACCCGTGGCAATCGATCCTGTCAGACGCCAAACTCGACCTGTTTCGGCAAACCCTGTTGTCGCAGCCGTGGCCGCTCCGGTTCAGTCGCCAGTCATGACGACTCCCTACCGAGCACAGGCAGCCCCCGTTGCTGCCATGCCAGCCAGTGCTGCTGGTCAAGTCGCTGCTCAACCAGTTCCAATGGCACCCTATGCAGCTGTCGGGGCTCCCAGGTACGACTCGCCGAACATGCCGAATTACGCATGGCCCGGATACGCAGCCTACCCAAACTACGCTGCACTGACTTACCCACAGCAGTACAGCCCCTCGGCATGGCCCTACATTGGCCCGTTCTATCCATACCCACAAGTACCAATGGGATGGAGAAAGATCAGTTTGGAATGGGATGACGGCTGGTGGTTCCTTGACTTCACTGATCGTTAAACCGGTCCCGATGAAAGTCTGTTGTTCAGCTTGAACAACACGGTCAGAAAATCATGTAACCCGCGTGTCCTCGGCACGCGGGTTTTTTCATACCACGCGAATCTGCCGTGAAACCTTTCGAGTTTCACAACAAATTCACTAACATTCAACCGATGTGGAACTCGTTATCACAAATGCGATTTCCGCGTCAATGAAACTGGTTTTTCGATTCTTCGGAATTATCCGCAAGATCGGCATAAGTTCACACGATACTAATGGTAAGCAAGGCGTCTGTTCTGTTTAGATCGTTGAGATATTGTTAACAGACGTGAAGGTAACGAACCACGGAAGGTTGCTCGGATGACCAGCTCGAATTCCCGTCGCGACGGAAAAGTAACTGAAGCGATAGTCAAGAAGCCTAGCCAAAGCTGGGTCCTTCGGAACATCTCTCTCAGCACTTTGGCAGTATTGGTACTCGCTTCCAGCGGTTGCTACGGTGTGAACTATGGCTACAACATCGGGTTCCTGGGGTTCCCAATGCCGGTCAGCCCATACTACCAGCATAAACAAGAAGAGAAATTCTGGAAGCAGGAGCGGTACGATCGCGTTCCAATCTTGGGACCAACCACCTCGGGCGGACCCATTGTTGCTCTGGACCCACCGAGCGATGACGAAGTCATGCACGCACTGGAAACAGCCCGTCCTGTTCAGGGTGGAATCCCTTTGCTTTGGGAAAAGCAACGCAACAATGTGCGGATTATCAAAGAGAAGATTTCGGACTATATGGATCCGCCCCGCTTCTATCCTTTGATCGGTCCAGCACAACTGCACCACGCTCACTACAAGTGCACAATCTACTTCGACGAAGAAACGATCATCGGCTATCCAGTTCCGCACACGCTTGAAGACCGAGAAGCGATCGAAGTCGTTTACATCGATCACAATCACTTCCACATGGTCGGCGATGTCGAGCCATACACGACTCCGAACCTGTAAGCCTTGCCTTCACTACAGGTTCGATCCGAGACTCAGGTCTCGCATCATCAAAGACGCCAGCCTTAATAGGTTGGCGTCTTTTTTTGTGCCAGCCCAGCTTGGCTACCAGCCACGCTCAGAACGTCTCCAACCACAACTGCGTCTTACAACATCGATGATTCACTCTATCCTGAATGCAATTTTCTGAAATGCTGGTAAATGGCGTTCGGAATCACTATGAAACATTGATTTCAGGATAATTTTCGTGTTAGACATCTGGAACCGGAGTTACAAATGGGACATTGTGTAGGCCGTCATTGAATTTCACTGGCAACCATCACTTGCCATCCTCTCAGCTCAGACTCCCACGCATGCTTGTTTTTGATGCCCACCTCGATCTCAGTTTAAATGCATTGCAATACAATCGGGACCTGCGGATGGGAGTTCCGGAAATCCGGGATCGCGAATCAGGTTTGACCGACCTTGCCGGTCGCGGCTGTGGCACCGTCGCGTTTCCGGAAATGCGGCAGGCGGGGATTGGGATTTGCGTTGCCACGCTGCTAGCGGGCTGCATGAAACCTGCTGGCCCGGTCGGCATGTGGAATTCACCACCTCAGGCATGGGCGATGACCCAAGGTCAGTTGGCATGGTATCGGGCAATGGAAGCCGAGCAGCAGCTTCAGGCGATTTGCAACCGACAGGAACTCGAGACACACCTTGAGCGTTGGTCGTGCGATCCAGACAACACGCCAATTGGTTACATCCTTAGCCTTGAGGGCGCGGACTCACTGCGAACTCTGGCAGATCTGGCCACGGCATATGACCAGGGTCTGCGTGCCTTGGGTCCCGCACATTATGGAATCGGCCGTTACGCCCTTGGTCACGACCAAAGCGGCCCCCTCTCGGCAGCTGGCAGTGACCTGTTGCGTGAGATGGACCAGTTGGGAATGATCCTTGACGTCACGCATCTGGCTGAGGAAACGTTCTGGGACGCTCTGGAACTCTTCGACGGAACCGTGTGGGCCAGCCACCATAATTGTCGGGCGCTGGCCGATGATCCAAGACAGCTCAGCGACAGGCAAATCATCGCTCTCGCGGAACGCGGCGCCGTCATCGGAGTCGCTTTTGATGTCTGGATGGTGGCACCAGGATGGAAACGTGGCGTCAGCAAGCCAAGTGAGTTCCCCGCAGCAAATTTGAATGGACTGGCAAATCACGTGGATCACGTCTGCCAGCTACTCGGTTCTACCGCGCACACAGGGATTGGAACCGATCTTGATGGAGGTTTTGGGACAGAACAAACCCCTGCCGACCTCGATACGATTGCCGACCTGAATCGATTCCGTGAAATCCTGCAGCAGAGGGGATACGACGAGGCTGCTTTGTCAGCAATTTGCCATGGCAACTTCCTTTCACTACTCCAACACGCATGGGACTGAACCAGATGAAAACAGAATTCCCCATGCCGCCGGGACTCGAACGGCTCGCTTCTCCTGGAATCTTGATTGACGCAGATTGCGTGGCACGCAATATCCGAATGATGCTTTCAACCGTTGGCGATAACGCCTCACGACTGCGTCCACATGTAAAAACCCACAAGATGGCAAACGTCACCCGCATGCAGGTGGAATCAGGCATCACCAAATTCAAGGCGGCAACAATCAGCGAAGCGAATATGATTGCGCTGCACGGTGGCCGAGACGTCCTACTGGCTTACCAGCCTGTTGGCCCCACGGTCCTACAATTTGCAAATCTGATTAAAAATCACCCCGGTGTTTCTTTTGCCACCATCCTTGATCACGCCGACACTGCCAATAACCTCGCGAACCACCTGAAAACCGTTGGACTCTCCGCCCGAGTGTTTATCGACGTCGACTGTGGTATGCATCGAACGGGTATCCCATTAGGTGACTCGTTGCACGCACTTCGTCAGGTGATCGAGAGTCTTCCGGCACTTACCTATGCTGGACTCCATGTCTACGACGGCCACTTGCACGAACCTGCTGCTGAGACCCGCCAATGCGAGGCGGAAAAAATCATCAACGCGGTACGATCTTATGACCAGCAACATCCATCTGCCACGATTATCGGTGGCGGATCTCCAACCTTCAATTATTGGGCCAACTCCACAACCTGGGAGTGTTCACCGGGCACAACATTATTTTGGGATCACGCGTATGGCAGTGACTTTCCCGAGCTTCCCTTCGAGATCGCCGTCACGCTGCTGACTAGAATCATCAGCAAGCCAGGACAAGATCGCATCTGCATTGATCTGGGATACAAGTCAATTGCTTCAGAAATGGCATTGTCAAATCGCCTGTGCCTGTTCGGCATGCCAAAGGCAGAGATCATCAGTCACAGCGAAGAACACATGGTGATTGGGAGTGATTCAACGGCTGAACTCCGCATCGGTCAGCCCTTGCTGGCCATCCCACGACACGTTTGCCCCACGATGGCTCTACACGACAGCGCCGCGGTAATTCGCGATGGCCGGGTTACCTCCGAAAGGTGGACGGTGACTGCCCGCAACCGTCATACGGCCTGATAATTTCCGGCCAAGCTGGCGATGAGCCGCTGCGACAATTCTAAAATCAAAATCTGGCAGTGTTGCGGCGGTTTCTGGACTGGCAAAAGCAGAAAAATCATGGCCACCGCACACAAGGGCCCGGGTGTTGCTTTACATTGTTCCATTCTTGCTTCAATTTAACCCGCTGCATCATGGCGAGGCACAATGGCTCAGGAACATGACTCTCCGGTGGACCCAGTTTTCGCAAGCTCGTTACGCGAGTTCAAATGGATACTATTGATCTGGTTGGTGTTCTTCTTCTGGGTGATTGGATACTGTTATGCGTTTGGATACCCCGACTCGGAAACGCCACTAGTCACCGTAATCGGTATGCCATCATGGGTTTTTTGGGGCATCTTTTTGCCATGGATCGCTGCCACATTGGCAAGCACTTGGTTCGCCCTCACCCAGATCAAGGATCACCCTCTACCAGATCCTCCCTCCATTGAAGCTGCGGGTGAGCAACCCGTGAAAGAAGAGTCGCAACATGAATGAGGGATCAACTGCTGCGTTACTGACCTTTGCAGTCTACACGCTTTCAGTATTCGTGCTGGCGATACTTTCCAATCGCGCAGCAAAAGGAAAGGACTTTGTTGGTGAGTACTTTCTTGGAAGCCGGGGCTTCGGAGTCTGGGCATTCGCATTGACCTTTGCGGCCACCAATGCATCTGGCGGATCCTTCACAGGATTCCCGGCGTTGATTTACTCCCATGGCTGGACCTTATCCCTCTGGATCGCCGCCTACATGGTGATGCCACTGGTATCAATGGCATTGATTGGCAAACGCATCAATCAGATTTCCCGCAAGTGTGATGCGCTGACCATTCCCGAAGTGCTACGAGCCCGTTTTGAAAGCTCTGCCGTTGGACTTGTCGCAACTTCGCTGCTGATTTTCTTCATGTTTTTTTATCTCCTCGCACAATTCAAAGCGGGCGGAAAAATCCTCAGCACACTGTTTGCCGGTGAACCACTGTTTCAGTCTGCTGTCTCATTTGTCAGCCGGATCACTTCCGATATTCCCTGGGTCAACCGAGCTGAACCTGATTACCTGCTCTGCTTGATCCTGTTCGCGGCGGCGGTCATCGTGTACGTCGTCTATGGGGGATTCCGCGCGGTCGTCTGGACCGATGTGATGCAGGGGATCGTGATGTTCCTGGGAGTAATTCTGATGCTGGGACTTGCACTCTGGCAGGCAGGCGGACTGGAAAACGCAACTCAACAACTTGCCAAGATGATTCCTCCCGAACACGGCAAAGCCGTACTCTCGACCAACAGCGTTGCAGAGTCGGAACAAACGTTCGCCAAAGGGACATGGCTATTTGACTCTGGCGAGGTTTTTCGCCTAGGCGAATTGGCAACGATCCCAATCGGCCAAACTTCCACGCAAACAGTCCAGATCTTGAAAATCGTAACGCCATTTGAGATCGAGAATCTCTACGCAAAACAGGCTTCCGGAAAAATTCCTGATCCGGGCCTGAAAGTGAAAGTGACCAAACGGATACCCTATCGTTACGGTGCCGGCAAGACAGGAACCTACGTCAGTAATCCCGGCCCAGACTCCAGTGCGGATCTTGGATTTCTGGCCATCGGTACTGCGATCAGTTTCTTTATTTTCTGGCCATTTGCGGCAACAGGGCAACCCAGCAACATGGTCCGCTTGCTGTCCTTCAAGGATACTCGGACCCTGCGTTACTCCGTCGTCACTGTCGCCATTTATTACTCGATCATTTACTTTGCTCTGATCATTATTTTTTGCTGTGCACGTGTCCTGATGCCTGGAATGGAGATCGACCCCGACAAGACCATGCCCGCGTTTGCAAACCAACTGACCCGCGACGCCGGAATCCCATGGCTCGCTGGACTATTGATTGCAGCGCCCTTTGCTGCTGTCATGTCCAGTGTCGACAGTTTTCTGCTCGTCGTTTCTTCCGCCGTCGTCCGTGACATCTACCAGCAGCATGTTGACAGCAACGCCCCCGAAAGAAAAATCAAACTGCTCAGCTACAGCGTGACAATCGTTGTCGGTGTGCTGGCTGTGCTGTTCGTGCTGAACCCACCACAATACCTTCAGGACCTGATCGTTTTTGCAACGGGCGGATTGGCAGCATGTTTCCTGACCCCCATGCTTCTGAGTCTTTATTGGCGTCGCATGACCAGTTATGCGACAATCGCGGCAATGCTGGCGGGGACCGGCGTGCACATGGGTCTTACCTGCTGGGGGTACGCTGAGAATAACGAGTTCCGTGCTTACTCTTTTCTTGGATTGAACCCCTTCATCTGGGACTTGCTTGGTTCGATGTGCGTTGCCCTGTTGGTCGTGGCCCTAGGTCCAAAGCCAAACCGCGAACTCATTGTGAAGTTCTTTGAGGACGAACCTGCAGCAAGCAATTGACTAGAAAACACCGTCTGCACAAGAAAATCACGACGGACGACCGCAGGTATCAGGGTTTCTGCAGAATGAATTATCTGGATGCGATGGCACCTGCCCTGCTTCAGCAGTCAGTGAAGATAAGCCGATTCCTGGTCCCAAATCGCGGCAGCCGGAGAAACGCCAATCCTGAAGGATGCGGACGGATCAACAACGGCCTGACCACAGATTCGGCGGGTTTCTACCATTTTCGACCACGAATTCTGGAGCAGAACCAGCCGTAATCGTGTGGCAAATGGCGATTTACTGCGGAGTCCCTTTTTTAAGTCTCCGTGACAGCGAACGTAAATCCACTAGACTTTGCGGTTATGACAGATGCAGCCCCCAACGACCCCGACACAACCCCATTGGAATCGACGGTAGATTCTACGGTTGAACCTACTATGGAATCTACGGCACCTACTGTGGCACGATCAGAAGTGGTCGCTTCTGACGAAGCAACCGCTCTCGGAGCCCCCAGCCGAGCGATCCGCCCTCACGGACTGGACGACGGCAGGAAACTCGCGGCAGCCGCGGCGAAAATAGCCATCGACAACAATGGCCAGCAAGTGATGATTCTGGATGTTTCCGCTCAATCGGCCGAGTTCGATTTCTTTGTCCTGGCAACGGGGACAAGCCGCCGGCAACTGCACGCCATCAGCGAACAGATTGATGACGAACTTGAAAAGAACCTCGGTGACCGACGACTGGGGATTGAGGGATACGCCGAAAGCCGATGGATTGTGCTCGACTATGGCAGCGTTGTGATTCATCTGTTCGATGATCAGACGCGAGAATACTACGATCTTGAGTCACTTTGGGCGGATGGAAAGTCGATTCCGCTCTCTGAAGTCGGCCTCGATGCAGGGCAATGATTCAACTCGACCAACGCAGAGTACATACGCCTGAGTGTCGCTCTGACATCACAGTTGGCGCTGAAATCTCATCCAGGCGCTGAAATCTCATCCAGCAGTCACTCATTTCCTGTGGCCCTTATCTGTTACCGGTGACAACCATCCCGTCATTCAGAATCAAATCCTTGCCATGCACGTTCCCCATCTACTGCAACAACGCTTCATGGATGCCCTTTCCGGGCTGACGGACCAACCTGAGCAGTACGCATCGATGATTCGGGCGACGTCGGATCCCAAACACGGGGATTATCAGGCAAATTGTGCGATGCCTTTGGCAAAGAAATCCGGCGAAGGCAAGAGTCCTCGTGAAATCGCCTCCGAGCTGGTCGCCAAACTCCAACTGGACGATTTCTGTGATCCGCCTGAAATTGCTGGCCCAGGTTTCATCAATCTGAAGTTGAAAGACAGCTTCCTTAAAAATTCGCTTGCCAACATGCTGGGCGACGGTCGCTGTGGTGTCGATAAAGTCGAAACCGAAAAATCGATCGTCATCGACTTTTCGTCACCCAACGTTGCCAAACCAATGCACGTGGGACACATACGCAGTACGGTCATCGGCGATGCATTAGCTCGAACCCTGAGGTTCCTCGGCTATCCGGTAGTCACCGACAATCACCTCGGTGATTGGGGCACTCAATTCGGAATCATCATCTACGGCTACAAACATTTCGGTGATCCTCAGGTGGTCGAAGCTGATCCTGTAACCGAATTGGCAAAGCTATACCGCGTTGTCAATCAGCTGGTCGAATATCGCAAGGCAATCGCGTCGCTTGCAAAGCTTGCAAGCATGATCGAAAAAGCCAGAGAATTCCTGACGCAAACACAGGGCGAAGAAGCCAACGCAGAAGACAAGCAACGCAAGAAAGCCAGAAAAGCCGTTGCAACTGCGGAACGCCGTCTGGCAGGCGCCGAAGCGGTGCTTGCCTCGGCGCAGGCGAAGATAGCCGCAGTCGAAAAGGATCCAGAGTTGGGGCCGAAAGCCAAAGAGCACGCCACCATTCACACCGACGTCCTTGAGGAAACTGCCAAATTACACCGGAATGATGACGAAAACATCGCCCTTTGGAACAGGTTCCTGCCGCACTGCAAGGACGAGATCAACAGGATTTACAGCCGACTGGACATTCACTTTGACCACACTCTCGGGGAAAGCTTCTATCACCCGATGCTGGCCAACGTGATCACCGAGCTTGAAGAACTCGATCTTGCCGCCGATAGCAATGGCGCGTTGTGTGTCTTCCTGCCCGAATTCGATGCACCCATGATTGTTCGCAAGCAGGATGGCGCCTATCTCTATGCCACAACCGATCTGGCAACCCTTCAGTACAGACTGGTCGAATTCAACCCGTCCGAAATTCTGTATGTCGTTGATACACGTCAAAGCGAGCACTTCGATAAACTTTTCGCCATCGCCGATCATTTCGGCCTTCAGAATGTAAAATTGGTTCACGTGAACTTCGGGACGGTGCTTGGCGAGGATGGTCGCCCGATGAAAACCCGAAGTGGAACGTTGATTGGTCTGGAGAGTCTTTTGGACGATGCTGTTGCACGCGCGAAACAAGTCGTGTGCAATACGGAACGACTTTCCGCGTTTGATCCGCCGATGAATTCAGACGAACAGGAAAAAATCGCCGAGGCCGTCGGGATTGGAGCAATCAAGTTTGCCGACCTCAGCCATCACCGGACCAGCGATTACCGATTCAATCTGGACAAGATGGTTGCGTTGGAAGGCAACACATCCGCGTATGTCCAATACTCATACGCACGCATGCAAAAAATCCTGCAGAATGCAAACATGGATGAGGCAGGCGTGGTCGCCATGATTCAAGAACATGGCATGCAATTCACCCACCCAGCCGAACGCAGTCTCGTGTTAAGACTGACCAAATTCGAAGAAGCACTCGTAGCGGTTCACAAGGACTATGCACCTAATCAGCTTGCCGACTATCTGCTCGAGACAGCAAAGGCATACTCGCGATTTAACGAAAACTGCCATGTACTGAAGGCAGAAACGGAATCGATTCGGGCAACGAGACTAGCAATTGTAACCCAGTGCAAGCAGATTCTCGAGAAAGGGCTCGGCTTACTGGGAATTGACGTCGTCCCGCGAATGTAGTTGAGCTGCTCGACGATCAACGCCCGATCATCAGCTTCTCTCCACCCATCACAGGAACAATCGGGCTACACCGCTGGGGTCCACAACCCCCTCCCGATGCGATTTCGCACAGCGTTTTCTAGCCTTACAACGCAATTTAACAAACTCTCTACCAAACTCATGGCAATCATTTGCTATCCACACGAGAACCTCAGTGTAGAATGAGGCAAGCCCTTTCATTACTGCCGGAAACAAAAACCAGCACATCATTCCCCCGTGACGCGAGTCTCCCGTCGTTTTTGACCCATGAGTGAACTGACAGCCCAAACTTTTGCCGACCGAATTTCTGATCTTGGCTTGGCTGAACGGCAAAATGTCGATCATGCGATTGGCGCACTTGGCGTTGGTGACCATTCACTTGAAGACATGATCCGGATCATGCAGCGTCGTGGTTTAGTCACCACCCTGCAAACTGACAAAATCCTCAAGGGTGATCGTTTCGGGTACTTCTATGGCGATTACAAAGTCCTTTACCTGATAGGTGCTGGCACGTTCGCTCGCGTGTATCGAGCGGAAAAAAAGGGGGACACTTCCGGAGACATTTTTGCAATCAAGGTTCTCCGAAAGCGGTTCCGCGATGAAGCGAAGGAATTGGAGCAGTTCCTTCGTGAAGGCAGCATGGGCCTGAAACTTCGGCATCCACATATCGTCAGTATCGTCGACGTCATCCCCGACATCAGGAACCCGCTGCTGGTCATGGAATTTGTGGAAGGCCAAACCCTCCGCGAACTCGTGCGGATTCGCGGCAAGCTTCCATCTGACTTGGCGTTGCGTTTGATGAGCGAAATTTCGTCAGGACTCGCCTACGCCGCCTCTTTGGGGATCGCTCACCGTGACTTAAAACTCTCTAACGTGCTAATTTCCACTGATGGTAAAGCAAAGCTGGTTGACTTCGGTCTTGCTGCTTTATCGGATCGCAACAATCCAGAGAAGATGGCAGATTGCCCGAATGCAAGGGCCATTGATTACGCCGCGTTAGAACGCGGAACCGGAGTACGAAAGGACGATCCTAGAAGCGACGTCTACTTCGCCGGCAACATGCTTTACCACATGCTGGCGGGAACTCCAGCGCTCACTGAAACACGAGACCGCCTGCAACGTCTTAACGTCAGCCGATTTCAGGAAGTCGTGCCCCTGCACGAGCGAGTACCAGACGTGCCCGGTATCGCAAACCAGATCGTGCAACGTGCCCTAGAGTTCAACCCAGATAAAAGAATTCAATCAGCAGCAGCACTGCAAGCTGAACTAAGGAAAGCAATCGACATTCTGGCGAAAGGTAAGCAGCAACGCGTCGACCTTAACTCTCCCATGGCCGAACATCACGACGACGATGACTTACCAACCAACGAGGGAGAAGGTTACGTTGTAATGTTGGTGGAATCAAAAGCCGGTCTACAGAATGCAATTCGCGAACGATTGAAGTCACGTGGATACCGTGTGTTGGTGATTTCAGACGCCAATCGAGCGTTAGCAAGATTCTCGCCGGAAGAGGACCCACCTGCTGACTGCGTCATGTTCGGTGCGTCAGAACTGGGTAATCTTGCACTCGAAGCCTTCAATAAATTCGCTTCAGATGAGCACACCAGCGATATTCCATCCCTGTTACTGGTCGATAAACGACAGTCCCACATCATCAACGGAGCTCTTCGCGGAGCCAACCGGAAGCTGCTGCCTTTGCCGCTGAAAGTCAGGGAACTGCGTTCCACACTGATTGGATTGCTCGTCGGTATCGAGCGTCGCCAGCTGGGCACCTACTAAGAGACAACGCACTCATTGAGCAATGCCGTTGGCCTTGGTGCTCGACGCTGAAAACTTCATTCCCGGCGCAAGCGGCAACTGCAAGCGCCGCCGCCTCAGCACCCTCCTGCATGCCTGAGAGAGTGCCACCTGAACCAGCCTCTGAGAGAGTGCCACCTAACAGTCTGAGAGTGCCACCTGGACCGTGTGAGTCGTCACTCTGCCAGCAGCGAAGCCTACGGAAGATGAGATGATGTATCGAGTCAGGACAACAAACACGTCGATACTGCAGCACTCGTCCTCTACGTTATCTTCCCGCAACAAATCCTGCTCGTGACCGAAAGTCAATTGTTCCAGCCCACATCAAGACAAAATGCCAAACAGCGAGACCGCAGGGTCCCTTCTCACCCCTGCGAGTGGATGAATACTGCTACCCGCGATTCTCGGAAAAAACCCTCGCTCGTGGGCGGTTCAACATATGTCCGCGAGCCTCGCTGGCCAGTTTCTGAACCTCGAAAAAACTTTGTATCTCTCGTCAAGTGACGAGGGTAGGCCGGACGATACTACCGTCATAACTGGCAGACTCGCCAGCACTAAAAAACTGCCGATCTTGACTGATCAGTAACCTTCTCCTAGGTTGCGAACTTAACAGGCGACGTGGCCAAGTGGCTAAGGCGATGGATTGCAAATCCATTATTCGTGGGTTCGAATCCCACCGTCGCCTCTCTTTTCGGCAATCACCCAGGCAAATTGGCCTGCTATGGCTGGGTTTCAGACGCCCCAGCGGGGGGTGAGCTCCCGTATCGAAAGTCAGCGTACACGCGCATTTCAAGCGATCTCAACGGCACAGCACTCTTCAGCCAAAGCCATTAAGAACCACTTCCGGTTCGTTTCCCCTAATCGTCCGTGGTTTTCAGAAACTACTGCCGCTGGCTGATGCACGGATTTCCAAGCATGCCGATCCCCCCACAGTCAGTTTTCTACCGAACGCACGCTTAATATCGGAAAATCGAGCCTCGGCGACGATCGGCGAAGCTGATTTGCATTTTGTTTTCCTGTCATTTTCTGCCCAGCCGTTGGGCCAACCGCTGGGATCTGGCAAAACAGCGTGTCATCGTTGCCGAGTCAGGACCACACCCTCGCGGTGCTTTCGCGGAGTCCACTTTGGATCGAGTCTCTGGCAAGCACGATACTTGGGTGCCCACTAACCTTGTGCGTCGCTCATGCTTGGTTACACCAGCATGTTCTCCACGATCAACTTCTGAATTCATAAAATCCTTCTCACTATCAACTGTATTTTTATTGTGACCACCGTGGGACTGGTATTGGCAGCCATTCAAGGATTGCCAGAACCGGCAGGAAGTCGCTCAGAACTCAATCTGATCCGTACCGAAGAGGGGCACATCCGCGGATTCAATCCTGCCAAAGGCCAGGTTTATCGATTCATCAATCCGAATTACCACCTATCTGCGACTGATGGGTTCCACGTGGCAGAATCCTTTCGCATCACGCCCAGAGACGGGACCAAACATGTGATTCACCTCGCCGAGATGACAAACGCTGACAACTGGTCTCATCCAGAAAATTCAACTCCGACCAAAACAGCAGAGCTCGCTAACGGGCGACCCGAGGCTGTGGTTGCCTGCTCGGTACTGCCGTACTATTAATCACAGAGAGTCCTGATTACTGCTAACCGCAAACCAGTCGTAAATTTCCAATCGGTTCATTCTTGGGAGAACATTCGCCATCAGCACCAATCGTTCCCCGACGCGATCTGGAACCAAGCCGAATTGGATCCGCCGAAAAACATCCAACTGTACTGGTGGCATACACCACAGGCCAATCGCGAATTCATGTTCTGGCTGGAACCGCACAAGCCGTGGAAAGAACGCAACCTTGAATCCGCACCAGCAAAGTCAAAGTTTGGTGAGTGATAATGCCTGAATTACAAAAGTGCAGCGACGTCGCTTTATAAATCTCAGCGAATATTGAACGCGGTTCGCAATTCATCGATCACTTCTGCCGGCATGACAGAAATATCGCCAATCGCCTTGGCATTGATCACTGCCTCAGCAGTTGCCTCCAACACTTCTAACCGATCAAAAACATCCAGCACACTGCTGCCCGTCACCACCACGCCGTCATTTTCGAGTACCGCTGCGGGAACCTCCGCAGATACATAGTCGGCGATTTGGCTATCACTTTGATACTGCACTCCATACGGAACCTGGGCAACATCACGCAGGAACACGTAACTCTCGGGTATGGTCCGAGCGTCGAAAACTTCGCCGGTGACGCTGAACGCCGTCGCATTGACCGGGTGCGCAAAGACAATTGCCTGAACATCAGCATGGTGCTGATAAATCGCCTTATGCGCCAGCACTGCGCGACTCGCTTTTTTCCCGGATTCACTACACCCCTGCTGAACCAGCACCAGATCATCGATTGCCAGACTTTCGCGGTCCTGATGGGTCGGTGTGATCAAGAATGAAGCACTGTCAACGCGGGCAGAAAAGCTGCCCTCGGTGCTGATCAGCAATCTTTGCCGACACCCTCTGCGAATAAAATCGCACAACTCTTTGCGCAACTCTCGTTCCTCAACTGATGCCGTGGACGGATCGAAAGATTCGAGTTCAACACTCCGTGAATGAGCCTGCTGTAACTGACTGTCCGACAGGTACCTGACCTGAGCCAATTGCTTCGCTTTGATAATAGTCTTAGCGGCAAACTCGAAGGCCTCAAATCTCTGAAAAGCATGGGACAAAGACTCACCACCGACCACTACACCATGGTTTTCCAGAATGACGCTGTCGCACCCACTCTGAAATTGACCAGCGATGACATTTCCCAGTTGCTCACTTCCAGGTAAGGCATAAGCAGCAAATCCAGTCTTTCCACAAACAGTATGTGCCTGATGAAACAAGCGGGTCTCTGGCACTTGCTGGCAAATACTGAAAGCAACTAATGCAACTGGATGAGCATGCACGACAGCCTGCACGTCGGGCCGGGCATGATAAATAGCCTTATGAAAGGGAAACTCAGAAGAAGGCGGATGCTTGCCTTGTACCGTCCCATCGCCCCGCACGCAGACGATATCACTACGTTGCAAACTTCCTTTATCGACGCGAGCAGGGGTAATCCAAATATTTCCGGAACCATCTCGGATCGACAGATTACCACCAGATGTTGTCGTCATGCGATAGCGATAGATACGTTCCATCGTACCCATGATCTCATCGCGCGGATGCATCAACTCTCGGATCACGGTGAGACCCCAATTACTGTTGGTTTGATCAAAGTCCGGTCGCGGAGGTACTCAAGCCAACCGTTGGAAAAAAGCACCGCGACCAGTGAACAAGGACAGAAAACGAAACGTGCCTTCAGACAGCCGCATAGGGCCGCCTGATCCAACGACAGGATAACGCCGATACCTAAACAACACATCCAGACGACTGCAGTTTCAAACTTTTTGCGAATCCCTTCGGCAGATTGAATCGCGAATCACCAGCCCAATCTCACCACGCTAAACATCTCCCCTCACCAAACCCCCGATCCAACAACGATCAAGATGAAACAGCAGCTGAACTCATTTCCAAATGGGGCAGAGCTATAGCACTAGCACCAATCGTTACAGTGCAGATCCTCTCAATGCCTGGTCACTTTTTCCCACAAGATCATTGAACATGCCAACCTACTTTCAGTTAGTGAAGTCATTTTGACCTGGGCAGTGCTGGTTCTCCAGTAATAGTTTTTGAGTTCCTGGGGAGTTACCGATGAGTGGAAAAAGTCAAATCAGCAGGAAGTTCCGTTATCGATCATACTGCGAGTCCCGCCAATTGGCGAGATTGCAGTCCGGAATGGACGATTGACGACGCAACAGGTCGTCAGAGTCTGCAACGAGCGACAACACTGCAGAATGCTGTTCAGTGAACTGGCAAAGAAACTTGGCTTCCTGACAGCCGAGCAACTGGAATTTCTAATCGAAGCAAAACAGCAACATGACCGAATCGTTGACGAATCAATGCTATTGAAAACGGACCGCTGTTTCCAAGCCACGTTGCAAGCTTGTGTTAAGCACCTGCCCAACACCGTCAACTCCGTCAACTCCCGGCGAACTCTCAAGTAATTCACTCAAAGTGTTCGCCATTGGAACAACAATCACCGAGCGGTGGCATCCACGAAGATGCGAAGCTGCTCAGGTAGGATTCCAGATACTTCCGCCGGCGAGTTCTGGTCAAACTCCAATTCCGAACAGCACTCAGATCCCCCAGTTTGCAAGCACGTGATCGAGACAGAACAGGCGAGCATCCGTGGACGACTCATCATCAGCAACTGGCACTAAACCGGTCTGCTCCGCCGCCTCATGATCACTCTCGCCACCAGCCAGGAATTGCCACTGAGCCATCGCCGGCAACGGGCCCATCACCGGCAACGGCCCCATCGTTGGAGCCGGG
>JAPKCI010000519.1 GCA_028823035.1 Rubripirellula sp. | reverse complement strand
CGTCATAGTGGTGACAAACTTACATCATGAACTTGGCCATGACGTCCATCATCAAGGCGTGCATATCGGCGAACACAAAGCCACGCTCCTTCGCAAGCTTGCCGGCGATCGCGCTGAGCTGGCCGAGGTTTTCGTTGTAATACTTGTCGGCGTCCGGCTCACCGCTTTTCCACGAATCGACATCGACCGGCCCCGGGCCACCGACGACCATACGCGCGCCGAGCTCCTTCATGCGGTCTTGGATCCGGCGCGTCCCGTCTTCGTAGGTCTTCCCGATGGCGTCGCTGTAGGGCCGGTAGCTGCCGTCGTTCATCCCGAACGCAGTGGTGACGACCGTCGGCTTCCACGGCACCAGATCGTTATCCATCCGGTTAGCGAACCCCGGCGCACGCTCGCCGCTCCAGCCGAACTGGAAAATTTGTAGGCCGAGCTCTGGCGTGCAGGCCAGCAGGTAGTCCTCGATGAATCGGCTGTATTGCTTCTGTTCGGTGATCGAATCTCCGACGATCGCCAGCCGGTCGCCCTTCTTGAGCAAGAGTTCGCGGGCCTCGGTCGATGAGGGGGAGAGTAGCGCGAGTCCGGCGAAGGACAGGGCGACGGCACGGAGGAGAGGGAGCTTTTGGTTCATGAATTTTAGAAGTTGGATTGAGGTTGCTGATGGAAACGGAGATGCTGCTCCATGGCTCGCGGGAGGTTAAGCGCGCTAGACACTGAAACAGGCTGGGGGTCTATGCTGCTCATTTAAGCAGAACCTTCCTGGCCGGTATGTAGCGCATCGGACCTTTTTTATGCTGTTTCGGTCATGATTGAACAATGTTGCCCGCGAAGGACGTGCTGCGGAGATGAAAACATCCAATTCCACATTCACGGGCGAAAGCGGGACCGCTGAGTCCGCTGGTCTCAAAGGCCGCGAGGACCAACCGTTGCTGGCTTCGTATCCTGCTTGCAACTACATTGCCCGTCGTTACGGGTGGAATCTGGAAAGCCTCAATCTGGATCCAGAGGAGATGCTTTCGGACAAAACGATCATGGGAATCAAGGAGATGCTCAAGACGCACCCTGCCAAATACCTGATATGGGAGGTCTATCCCGCCGAGGCCATTGCCCAACGCATGAAGGACGAGCTTGGGCTTACCAGTATTGAGTTCTCGTCCTGCGAGCTCCTGTCAGACGCGGAGATTGATGCCGGGACCGATTACATGACAGTCATGCAACGTAATCTGAAGAACATCGGTGTTGTCTTTGAATGATACCTGCCTGGTTGTCTTCGATGATTCAGTGGTGATTGCTTGCAAATTGTCTGTCCAAGTTGTCCAACTAGTCCATCTTTGGGAGTAACAAGGTATGCTGGATCGAACTACAGAACGAAACGCGTCGCAGGAAGACGAATGCGACGAGTCCTTTGTGCGGCGACAGCGCTTACGTGCAGCCTTTCTTAATGAAGCGGAGAGCAAGGGAGTCGACCTGATGAACAATAGAACCAGCACCTTCAGTATCTACCTCTTCATGGTTTCAATGATCGCGCCACTCTGCCTCTCGGCTGGAGTGGAGGTCGGTCCGGCCACGCCGCCCGAAGTGCGCATGAAGGCCTGGGATCACCACGTGAAGCTGAGAGAATCGTCGATTTTCAAGG
>JAPKCI010000290.1 GCA_028823035.1 Rubripirellula sp. | reverse complement strand
AAGGATGGAAAAGGCGGAAAGGATGGAAAAGGCGGGAAGGATGGAAAGGGCGGAAAAGACGGAAAGAAAGGAAAGAAAGGTAAGAAAGGTAAGAAAGGTAAGAAGTAGTAGTCGTCGGCATACGCTTGGTCTTCATGTGGAGAAGAAAGATGACGGATACCTGTTCGGGTCCCAACGCCCAACGCCATGGAGGCTCGCAGTCACGGAGCCGGCGTGGAGCAATCATGGCTCTGTTGCCAGTACTCATCCTCGCATTGGCGGGAATTTCGGTGCTGATGATTGATTTGGGACATATCACTGCGATGAAAAGTGATGCCCAGAATGCTGCTGATGCAGCCAGTCTTGCTGGAGCCCTGCAGCTGCGCATGCAGTATTACAACCCGAATTATTCTGACGTTGCGGATCGGGCAATTGAGTTTGCAGATGCCAACAATGTTGCCAATAACGCGATTCTGGTGCAATCAGACATTGTGATGGGTAAGTGGAATTACTCGTCAAGTAACTTCAATAGCAGTGCTGTGAATAAGAATGGCGTCAAGGTTACCGTCCATTGCGATTGCAATCTGTTCTTTGCCCACATCTTCGGTACTTCGCTCTCGCAAGTTGATGCCGATTCGATTAGTGCATTTCAGGTGACTACTAACTCTGAGAGTGGCGAAGATGAGTTTTCGATTCCCTACGTGGTGCATTGAATCCTGATCAATCCGAAAGGCCACGTCCGGCGAGGTAATGTTTGGTGTTGGGCTGAAGGCTTTCATTCTCGAGTACCGTTCATGTGGCAGGGTTGCGACAGGACCGTCAAGATGAAGCTGGCTGTCTGGTTGAGTGACAGAATCTGTGCTTTGGCAGCTCTTTTGAAAAGTTGCATTGCCTGATTTCGAAGTGTTGCTGAGAAGTTGTTCGCTTCGAACTGGTCACGTCTAAACCATTATGTGGAATCAGAATAGCAGGGGACGGTAAACAGCATGAGCAAGCTTCGTGGTCCGCTACAGTTTTCTGTTGCAGATGCAAATCGGTTTCGTGAAGTTCTGGCTTCGGTGAACTACAGCGAGGCGGGGATCGCCGACCTCTTGGTAGATGTGTCTACCGGCGCCGCCAATGTGTCTGCATCGCTTTGTGCGTCCAAAGGCAACGCACCACTTCAGACGCTGTTGCGTCTGTTTTTGCTCCACACGCAAGTCGAAGTTGCAGTGATGAAGCGAGTTATCGATCCAATGGAATTGACCCATTGGGTTCGGATGGGGTTGGTCAGAATTGAGCAGGGGCTGGTTCGCCCTTTGATTAGCATCGCTCCCTACTCACAACTTTTGCTCGTCTATGATTACCATGACCCGAATCGATGGGATCACGATGATCTTGGTCTGGGGCGTTCTGGTCATGATGACATCGAACGAATTGGGCATCCCGAGTCCGAGGACTTTGTCATGGGCTTGAGCCCAAGTACCGTCAGGCTTGCCAATGCAACGATTCGACGAGACAACGTGTCCACTCTCGATTTGGGGTCGGGATCTGGGATCCAGAGCCTTTTGGCGGCCCGGCATAGCCAATCGGTTACCGGCATCGATTGCAATCCAAGGGCGATCAGCATCGCCAGGTTCAATGCTCATTTCAATCAGATAAATGGGTTGGATTTCCAACAGAGTGACATGCTGCGACCGCTAACGTCACAGCGATATGATCTCATTGTTTCAAATCCGCCTTTTGTCATTCAGCCGGAATTCCGGTCTTTCTATCGAGACAACGGTCGCAACGCGGACAGTTTTTGTCGAAACCTGATTCAGAACACACCTTCGCTGTTACAGGACCAAGGCATCTTTCAAATGGTATTTGATTGGGCTCATGTGAAAGGACAGGATTGGCAGCAGCGTTTGGCCGAGTGGTGTGAGGGTTCCGGGTGTGATGCCTGGGTGATGAGGTGGGACACGAAAGACGTAGCTGAGTACACCCGGTATTGGAACAGAGGATGGAAGCAACAGCCCGCGTTCGCGGACGTCTATGAACACTGGATGGGATGGTATGCAGAGCACGGGATTGAAGCAATCAGCAGCGGCATGTTAACCATGCGACGAGAATGTAGCAGGGCCACGTGGTTCCGCGCGGACGATGCTCCCGCCAATTTTACGGCCCCAATTGGGGAAGACGTTTTGCAACTGTTTGAGTCATCAGGCTGGTTGCAGGCAAGCGATCAGCAATTGTTGGACACCTGTTTTAAGTTGCACCCGGCAGTCTGTCTCGACCAGCGTCTGCAACATGCCGGTGGTTCCTGGATCATTGAATCGGCCAGTCTCCGAAGGAGGGCCGGGCTTCCTTATCAGGGAGAGGTGGACGCATTGACCGCTAGTTTGTTACCCCAGTGTAATGGGAAGCAGAAATTTGCGGATTTGCTGAACGCCCTCGCCTCACGAAACCGTAAGACCTTCGCTGAAATCACGCCAGTTTATCTTGGTGTTCTGCGCCGGTTGCTGAGGCGTGGATTCCTGGTAGCTGATGTTCACCCACAACCTTCAGCAGCGGGTGAACCCCTCTCGTCTGGCGTCGGTTTTTCTTCGGCGTCGACTGTCGATGTGGCACCTTATGCAGACCAGCCAGAGCTTTGTTGCTAGGACGCCAGACTTGTTGTATCCCAACAGTGGGCGGCGATATCAGGCAAGCTTGTCGATCGCGAATGGTAGCGGACTTCTTGATGCAACGGTCAAAGCGGTTGTAGGGCCCCATGACAGGTGGTTTTGCACATATTGCGAGCCTCCCGAAGCTTGCTGTTAGTACTGGCCTTTGTATCGTTTTTCATCCTTGAAAATGAGGGATGCGGGCAGGCCATCCTGCCCGGAATGACCTACTTTTAAGTGGGATTCTATCGTTACACATGAAGATTTTGGGCGAGCCTTTGCAGGCTGCATCCGGTATGGCCAATACAAGTAAACGCAGGGTATTCGATTTTTACCCGTTGGAGAATCGGATTCTGCTCAGCGGCGACACTCTTGATGGGGCCGAGGTGCCCGGCGGAGAGGATGTCGCCGCAGTCCTGATGGCCGAGGTTGGAGCGGTTGTTGAGCATGATGCGACTACGGGTGAATCGGCTTCCGCTTCGCAGTTTATAGCAGCAGATGTATCGGATCGGACACGGCACATGGAAGCGGCGTCCGAAGGCACAGTCAACCTCGATGCTGCTCTGCCGTTGGAAATTGTGTTTGTTGATTCCGGTGTGCAGGATTCAGAAGGTTTACTGGATGGCTTGCGTGGTGAAAGTTCCAATGAGTCGCAATGGCTGATCATTGAACTCGCGGCAGATCAGGATGGGATTGACCAAATTTCGCGGACACTTGAGCCACTGTCGGGTGTGAATGCCGTTCACATCCTCAGTCACGGAACTGGCACCGGGATCCGTCTCGGCACCGCGCAGCTCAATGTCGATACAGGAGAGGCGTATGCTGGGCAGATTGCGGGTTGGGCACGTTCCTTTGACGCCGACGCTGATGTCTTGATTTATGGTTGTGGTTTGGCCAGTACGGATGATGGTCGCGGGCTGATTGAATCGATCGCAGTGTTGTGCGATTGTGACGTTGCTGCGAGTGATGACCCTACCGGTCATGAACAGTTGGGGGGAGATTGGGAACTGGAATTTCAGGTGGGGGAGGTGGAAACACGCGTCGCCATTGGTGATGCTGCGCAGGCCAACTGGATGTCGATTTTGGATAGCCCGGTTGGTTCTGAGACCACCGTCGCCAGTACCTCTGCTGCTGAGAGCAATGCTGCGGTTGCGATGGCGGATTCTGGTGATTTTGTGGTGGTTTGGGAAAAAGATGATGGTGGCAGCGACGGGGCGGATGTTTACTTTCAGCGTTATGACGCTAGTGGAACAGAACAGGGTACTGCGACCCGTGTTAACACAACGATTAACGGTAACCAGAATTTACCTTCGGTGGCGATGAAGTCGGACGGTGGGTTCGTGGTTGTCTGGGATGGAAATGGAGACCAGTCTGGCCAAGCAGACAACGATGGAATCTTCATGCAGCAATATGATTTCCAAGGTAATTCACAGGGTGGTGAAACCCTTGTTAACTCGAATGACAAAGTCGAGTCAGATGCCGAGATCGCCATGAATGCGGATGGTGATTTTGTCATCGTTTGGTCCACCGAAGATAGCGGAAAGGGATCAGAATTCGAAATCTATTTACAGCGTTTTGATTCCAGCGGGACGGCGCAGGGTAGCGAGATTCGTGCCAATACCACGACTGATCAGGACCAGTTTGCTCCAGTCGTTGCCATGGCTTCTGATGGTAGTTTTGTTGTTGCTTGGGAGGGAAGAGGTGATGAACCGGGTGAAACCGACTCACATGGTGTTTTCTTCCAGATGTTTGATTCTTCTTCTGTTGCCCAGGGAAATGAAAATCGGGTCAACACCACCACGGCCGACGTTCAATCCGATGCCGACATTGCAATGAACGGCAATGGCGACTTTCTCGTCGCGTGGACCAGTGGGTCAGTGGAGGTAGATGGCGTACTACAAGGACAGATTTTTCACCAACTCTTCGATGCAACCGGAGGCAGTATTGGTGGTGAGGAAATGGACACCTCCGAGCTTCTTGGACCCTACGCATCGCCTTCTGTTGCGACGACTGCAGCTGATGGTTTTGTCCTTGCTTTCGACGGCGATGGAAGTGCAGTCGTCGACGATATTCACAAAATCGTGTACGACGCTGGCGGCAATCAATTGAGCAGCGTGCTTGTGAGTACCACAGACACAACCCATTCAAAAGCTGACGTGGGAACGGCTCCCAATGGTGACAGTGTAATTGTCTGGCAGACTATCGATTACCAGGCTGATCCGGACGCTGACAGCATTCTGTTGCAGCGTTACTCCAGTAATGCCGGGCCCGTCATCACAACGGGCGCGATCATCGTTGCCAATCCAAGTTATCAACTGCCGACATCGCCGTCAGGATCTTTGTTATTCAGTAATCATGACATTGTTGTCTGGGATGGTGCTTTCGCAGTCCTGTTTGACAGTCCAGCCTTTAGCAACGATGTGATGATCGATGCGATTGCACGCAGTCCAGGTGGTAATGTGCTTCTGTCTATCTCAACTCAAACCGTTGTGTTGGGCGGAGTGGAATTCGGTTCCGGAGACATTGTCGAGTACAACCCCGAGTCAGGCGATACCAGTCTCTTTCTGAAGGGAAGTCTGTTGGCGAACGGCCCAGATTCCTTTGGGAACACAACCAGTATTTTCCTCTCCAGTAACGCCACGCCGGAGCCGACGGCTGAGAATGTCGATGCCTTGCATGTGCGGTCTGATGGGAAAATCCTGCTCAGTGTGGAGGGCACAGGAGGGCTTGATGATGGATCGGGGCAGCGACTTTCTATCAATGACTCTGATATTGTTCTTTATGATCCGATCGCCAATTCCGCGAGCATCCTGTTTGATTTTAGTGGACTGTATCTGGGAGACATTGATGCAATCAGTGAACAGTCGAATGGTCTTCTGACACTATCCGCAGGATCGAACATGACACTGCCCAACGGTGATGTGTTTTCGAGGAGTGATCTTTTCGACTTCAACCACACGGGTAGTGTCATCGACGGATTGGCCCCGCTTGAGGGTAGGCTCAATCGCGACAACCCGGGTGCGGATTTTATAAACTCTGCCGGGGGCTCGTCGAACCCTAACCTGAACGGAGTCGCCAACGCAGATGGAGGGTCAACGGCCAGTGTTTATGTTCCTGAGGGACAGACGATGGTCACGCAGATAACGGCGACTTCGTCGGCAGGTGAGACGCTCTCGTTCAGCATTACTGGTGGTGCAGATTTTGATAGCTTTACCCTGAACTCTTCCACTGGTGAACTGGAGTTTGCCTTGTCTCCGGATCATGAGACGCCCGGTGACAGTGGTGGAGACAATACTTACGAAGTCGAGGTGACCGTCGAGGACGGGAATTCCGCTTCCGATTCCCAGTTGTTGCTGGTGACAGTGACGGACGTCTTGCCAGGAATTGTGACGGACGCCGATGATGCCACGAACGAAGTTGTTGAAAATGCACCAGTGGGCACCGTTGTAGGTGTTACTGCACAGGCGTCGGATGACGTGGATAGCTACTTTCTGTCTGATGATGACGAGGGCCGATTCGCTATTCATGCGACGACAGGACTTGTCACTATCGCAGTCCCTTTGGATCGAGAAACTGACGGTGGTCTTCGCCAGATTGAGGTTTCTGCGACCGACGGAGCAACCATCAGGTCGAGTTTCTTTTCCATTGCTGTTAGTCCGATCAATGAACATGATCCAGTCATTATTTCTGATGGCGGAGGTGCAACAGCGTCCATCGCCGTTCAAGAGAATGCCACGTCGGTCACAAGTGTTGTTGCAACGGACAACGATGCGCCAACTGACATAATGTCGTATGACATCGTCGGCGGTGCCGATGCATCAAAATTTACGATCGATCCAGTCACAGGATTCCTCGCATTCATAACGGCACCAGATTTTGAGACGCCGACTGATGTTGGTGGAGACAATTTGTATGTGGTGGAAGTTCAGGCAAGTGATGGAAGCGGAAGAACCGATTCGCAGCTTCTTAGTATTTCAGTGGAAGACATGCATGTCTCCATTGCAGGTCAACAGACACAGGCATTTGTTGGCTCGAGTGCGACCATCGGCCATGACACTGCTGGTGATGATCGTTTGATGCTGGTAACGGTCTCGATGGCAAATCATGGCAGTACGGTTGTCACGGATATTGCGAACGATGGTGTTTCGTTGTCGTTCGTGGGAGCAGAGAACTACTCTGTCAATTCGCAAAATGAGGTGAGAATCGAAATGTGGGCGCTGGTTGCCCCGGCTCTTGGGGTGCACGATGTCACTGTGAATTTATCATCCCCTGATGTTGAAGGTGCATTTGTTGGAATCACCATCTTTTCAAATGTTGATCAGCTCGATCCATACGGGGTTTTCGCTTCTGATGGAGAAACCACTTCGACTGCTTCGGTGGTCGCTTCTTCAGCAGAAGATGAATTGGTGTTCAACGCTCTGGCAGTAGAGACCCATAGCAATTACAACTTGGTTCCCGTCAGCGGGCAGGCCCAGCTCTGGGACTTGCACACGCTAGCCCTCAATTTTGGAGCTGGTATTCAGGACGGAGCAGAGTCTGTTGTGAGTTCGTGGGATTTTAACATGGCGAACGACTGGGTTCTTGCCACGCTGCCTATCCGCCCCACCGTTACGTCGAATGCTGACCCTGTGATCACATCGGATGGTGGAGGTGAGGTGGTATGGCTTGATGTTGATGAGCACAACGCTACTGCTTTTGTACCACCAGGCTCTCCGGACCCGGAATTCCCGGTAACGACAATTCAAGCGACTGATTCGGACCTGGGACAGCAACTGCAGTACACCATTGTTGGTGGCGATGATTTCAGTCAGTTTAGACTTGATCCAACCAGTGGCGTGCTCGAATTTCTGACAGCGCCGGACAGAGAATTGCCAACTGATGCCAGTCAGGACGCTGTTTATGAATTGGCCGTTCAAGTGACAGACGGCAGTGGAGGTTCAGATTCACAACTGATTTTCGTGACACTGAATGATGTCAACGAATACAGTCTTGGGGCTGTGACTGATGGTGATCTGGCTCTTGACGAAGTTGCAGAAAATGCAGTGACCGGGACTGTGACCGGTCTGACTGCTTTGGCAACCGACGCTGATGCGACAGCCACTGTATCTTATTCGCTACAGAATGATGCGGGAGGACGATTCCAGATCGACTCGGCGACCGGAATTCTCTTGGTTGCCAATGGAAATCTGT
>JAPKCI010000289.1 GCA_028823035.1 Rubripirellula sp. | reverse complement strand
TCGGGCTGCTGAACTCGGGCTGCTGAACTCGGGCTGCTGAACTCGGGCTGCTGAAGCCAAGTCGGTTGATGCTTTTGGATGTCAGGCTGGCATCGCGGATCGTTTCCTCGTGGTGGTCACAAACTGCAGTCGTGTCGCGCTTGCAATGCTGTTCGCTGTGTGGATGCAGATAATCCAGCAGCCAATTCATGCCACCTTTTTGCCGTCGGGAGCACGCAAGTCGAAGAGGCCGAAGATTTCATCTCGGGAAAGGCCTCCACGCTTGAGCGGCTTGGCAGTTGGACTCGTTTCTGAGAAAAGCAGGTCGAACATTTCTCGTTTTTCGTCAAGGATGGATGCGATCCGCTGTTCGATGGTGTTCATTGCCAGCATCCGGGTTACGGTGACAGCACCCTTGACTCCAATGCGGTGAGCGCGGTTGATCGCCTGGTCTTCGACCGCGGGATTCCACCATCGATCGAAAAGGAACACGTATTCGCAGAATTGTAAGTTCAGGCCGACGCTTCCCGCCCCGTAACTCATCAGAATCACGCTGCAGTCAGGGTCATTCTTGAATTGCTCAATGACGCCCTCGCGTCGCTTGTGTGGAACTCGACCGTGGTACTCCAGAGGCCCGAATCGCTCCAACGCCGGCTTCATTTTTTCGATGCTGTTGACCCACTGGCTGAACACAATCGCTTTCTTTCCACTGGCAGAAACTTCCTCCATGTCAGCCACCAAACGTTCCAGTTTGCTGCTACTGCCAGTCGACGGGTCAAAGTTGCAGATTTGTTTTAATCGCAGCACCAACTCAAAGACGTGTTGGATCGTCAGTTCCTGCTGGAGTTCTTCGAGTTGAATGACGCCTTCTGACTCTGCTGATTCATAAGTGGCCCATTGCTCGGGGGTCAGGTCCAGTTCGGCATCGCGGTACAGTTTGGGTGGCATGTCATTCATCACCATGTCTTTCGTGCGTCTGAGGATGTAGTCCTTGGATGCCTTTGCTATCTGATTCATTGGCATTCCGATTTGCAGATGGCCGGGCGACAGATAATCGAAGATGCCTACCAGGTCATCGGGTGAATTTTCGACGGGGGTACCGGTCAAAGCCCATGATCGGGTCCGTGGGATTGCTCGAACGATTTCGCTGGTCGTGCTGTTGCGATTCTTGATTCGTTGTGCTTCATCGAGGGTGACGAGGTCGAAATGCAGTCCACTGTTGAGGACGGTTTCTTTGTCTCTCATCAACAGCTCGTAGTTGGCCACTTTGACAGGAACGTCGGGCGATTTCCATTGGAATTCACGTTTGGTTGCGTTGCCCCCAATCGCGGCAACGGGAATTTCGGGTGCCCAAACCTGAAATTCACGGAGCCAGTTCGAGACCAGAGGTTTGGGGCATATCAGCAATACACTGCGGATTTCGCCGCTGCAAAGCAGAAGACGAATGGTGCTGATCGCCTGCATTGTCTTTCCCAATCCCATTTCATCGGCAAGCACTGCTGCGTAACGTGGAAACAGGAATGCGATCCCATCAAGCTGATAGGGAAATGGATCGAACGGAAAGTTTAACTGGCCGCTGCCAACGAGTGAATCAAGTGGCGGTTGCAGCAAGTAGTAAAGTCGGTCCTGAAGTTTGACGACTTCGTTGGGCGGCCTGATGCGGTGTCGCTGCAAACTCGTGTAACTTTTTCGTTTTGAGTGTCTGGCCTTTTCGGTGGCAGTGACGGGGGGTGTCCACTGATTGGCCTCAGGGAATACAAAACCAGTTGCGGTAGCGTGCAGTTTAGAGACGCGAATCGAAAGAGATTTTGGCTGAATCGGGTCGAACTGAAGGTCATGGACACCAGCAGGCTGCAGGGGCTCGATCGACCAACTGTTTTGGTTGTCGATTTCGGCTCGCAATTCGGTCGTCGAATGACGTTTCCACATGTCGGCTAGGAATTCCCTGATCGAAAGGTTTGTTTGATTTCCCGGAGGCGGCTGATCTGGTTTCCGTCGCAGTCGATGAGTGTCGGTTGCAGCAGTCTCTGTGGAACGCCGTTGTGGTGTGCGGGCTGGTCGGGTCGTTGGCGAAAAGCGTGGTTGTGTCCCCGTTTTGTCTGGTTTGGCTTTCAGGCGGCGGCGGCGGGAGGCACTCGTGACGACTGTGGCCTCGCTATTTGCGACTGGGCCTCCTTGATGGCTTCGCGAATCCGTTCAAATGGCTCGGTGGCGTCCGGCAAGTCGATCAGTACTGCAGCCAACTTCTGGACGCGTTCCGCCTGTTCCACGGCAACACGTAGGTTTGATCCGGCAAGTTGCACCTGGGTCGAACCGACAAGCGACTCATCATCGATCGGTCCTTCATCAACCATGGCTGCTTCTTCGACGAGTGCGACTGGGCAATTTATGCGGGTTTCGATCTGCAATGCCTCGGGTTGATCGCAGCAGAGTAAGCCAATGGGGGTACGGCATTTGCGCACGAGCAATGGACCGATAACTTCGCCGATTAAGTGATCTCGAAGGGTGAGGCCAAAAAGAATTTCATGAGCCCGTGTGGGACGCACGGGCAAGGTGCATTGAAATTCCAGAGGTCGGCCCCCGCCGTTGAGCAGTAGCAAACCTCCGGTCCAGCCAGTTTGTTCGTCTTCAACAACTGTGTAATAGCCAATCGTCGGTGATTCCGTTTCAGGCATCCGAGAGTGTTTGTTCAGGTCAGAGGAAGGGAGTTCGGGACACCGCAAAACGGCGATGACCTGTGAAAGATGACGTGTGAAAGTGGAGTCAGCTGTTGGAGCCAATGGGGCAAGAAAGGCGGTGCTATGGCTGTGAAACACGTGAAACAGTGCAGTCAGCCATTGCGGCGTCTATATATGCTCACTTTCGGCGCGTAAGATATTCGGACTTTAGCGGTTGAAAGACGAATTATGCGGTCGTGGAAAGCAAGTGTGAAAATATTGATTATCTCAAAGTTTTCTGGACGACTGAACAAAAACTGAAACCGTTTTGTGTTTCATCGACAATGTGTTTTCTCGTTGGTTATACTCTCCACTTCATTCGGATTAACCATTTATCGCAGCAGGAAGTTCTCGCATGTCTTACGAGCACGAACCCATTTCACCCATGTTCAGAATTGACGTCTCGGCTGAGTCCGAGGCAGGGAAGCAATCAGATGAAGATTCGAATGCACTCGAACTGTTGAATCAGCTCGTGGTTGGCCAACAGCAGCAGAATCGGCTTTTGGAAGAACTCGTTCATCAGCAGGTTGCTGCCAATAAACAACGTGCGAGTGAACTGCAGCAGTGGAAAAACTCAAATCCCGATTTGGCACGATCCTGCCGACAGGCAGCTGAGACTCTAAGCCGCGTGCAGACCCAGTTTCTTGACACCATGACCGAGGAAATCGCAAGCAGCGAGGAACATCTGGTTGAGGGGGAATACATGCTCAATGAATTCGTCGATCGCTTTGGCCCTCGTTTGGCACACCTCAACGGTGTTCTGCAGGTACTCGCCCAGTTGGGCAGCAGTGACGCTAACGCCAGCAGCTGAGTTTGATCCCGCAGCAGCCAGAATGCAGCCTGATCGCATCGAAAGTGGTTTAGGTTGGGCCGGTCATTGGATCAATGCAGACCAACAGATCCAACGCTGTTTTCTGGAACTCTGCTGACCAATCGAAGTGATTGGTTCCGGTTATAGGCGAGCCTGATGCGGCGGCTGCGATTCACTCTCATGTTACCGCTTTCAGGTGGGTAGGGCAGTAACGTGGCGACCAACGGCGATGCTCTGGGATCGGCAGCAGTGATGGGATGATGCCAAGCCGAAATTTGCTTGGCTATGGATCGAGCCCGCCTAAAGCTGTTTCAGGTAAGCGATCCCGTCTGACAATTCGTTGAGGGATGAATCGGCACGTCCAACGATATAGCGACCCCGGTACTGAATATCCTCCAACATCCCAATCAATTCGGGAAAATCCGCAGTCCCTTGACCAAGTGGGACGGCAATTCCTCGACCTGCCGCCAAATCGATCACGCCATCGACTGCACAAACGATCTGAATTCGGTCTTTGAGGGATTGCAGGGCTTCGTGGACATCGTGTCGGTTGATGATCAACTGGCCTGGGTTGAAGCAAACAGCAATGAAAGCATCTTCTGACCCGCTCAGAAGTTTTGCTAGCGTTGGGCCCGATTCGGCTCCCGTTTCAGCAGCCAGGAATGCTCCCACGTGCGTCCCGTAACGTCCCAAATCGTCAAGAACGGACTGAAGGGACGACCATTGAGGGCTCTCTTCGTCGCCCGGAACGACGCCAACGGAATTGATGACGACAGGGGCACCAAGGCGATAAGCCAGCTGCATGGCTGATTTTGTCGCCTCAACACGTCGTTCGAGCTCGTGCGGTTGATCGTAGCCTCGCCGGGTTTGAAAGCGTAAGGCAGAGACTGTGAGATTGCGGTCATCGAGTATTTTCCGCAACTGACGAAGGCCAGTGTCCGACAATTGAGATGGGTGAATATCATTGCGCGCATCGATTTCTACTGCCGAAGCACCTAGCTGAGAGGCCATTTCGATAGCTCGCCGCAGTGGTAATCGCATCGCGTCAAGTCGCACCGCTATATTTAGTTCAGCCAAGTCTTCCCCCAAACGTCATTTATGACCGGTTTCATTTTTGGTGGCATCTTACGTGTCTTAATCCAGTTCGCAAACACCACCCCGGTGAGTTGCCGGGTTTTGCTTGCATCCATGATGTTGGTCTGCCTTAACAGCGGGCCGTGTTTGGGGCAGATACCTGCGACCGAAGCAGCAGCCCAACCGCCCGCTGGTAGCAATCCCCAGTCGGATGGCGGAGCAGCACTAAAGTCGGATGGCGGAGCAGCACTAAAGTCGGATGACGGAGCGGTAGCCGTAGTGGGGTCGGCGGAAGATAATCTGTTGACTCAACATTACGACTTTGGACCCAGCATGGGGCAAATCAAGCAATTGCCGGTTGGCTGGAAACGCCAACGCGGGAGAGCTTACAAGACCTATGTCAAGATTGGGATGGTTCGTGACAACAACGATTCCGATGAGCTCGAAGAATTCGTCAAGTGGCTCGATGGGAAAATGGTGTTTGGCTGGCAGTGGGTCAGGGACCGTAGGCCATGGAACGCTCACCTGAGCTTGTTGAATCGCCATCTGGGTGCCGTCTGGGCGATGTTGAGCGACGCATTTCACCACCAACCCTATGCATTACCACCGTCGCTGGCAGATATATTCTTTAACCGTTATCTGAGGGTCAACTTGAATGGTAGCGAGGCGTTGGTTTCGTCGCCTTTACTTGACGCTGATGCTTCGCACCAATATCGATTCGGATGCCGGTTGCGAACCAATTTGCAGTTGGACACAGCGCGTGTCGAATTTGTGTTTGGCAAGCTCATTTTGGAAAAAGGAGGTGGCAAGAAACCTCAGGAGGTGCTGAAAGAGTTGGCTGTTCACAGCACGCCACGGGTTGGCGGAAAAACACCATGGACCACCTTTGTGTTGCCGTTGGTACGGCCACCAGCCGAAACCACACATCTAATCGCTCGGCTTGTGGTTGCTGGTGGAGAGGATGGCGTGGGGGACATCCCGGGCGTGATCGGATTCGACGATATCCGCATCGAGGAAAAGCCGCAGTTGGAGATCACGACGAACCAACCACAGGGCATTTATCAGGCGGGGGAAACGGTTCTCGCAAGCGCGAGCATCGCTGGATATTTACCCGCTGACATTAACAGTGTCCGGTTCGAGTTGTATGACATCGATCGTCAGTTGATTGCCAACACGATCATGCCGATTGAGCGAGAGGTGGTGCCATCGCCCAGCGATGTCAGCATTCGACGCAGTCGGACACAACTGGATTGGAAAATCCCGAATTTGCAGCCGGGGTTTTATCGGATGACCGTGGCATTGGAAGGTAGCCGGGATTTGCAACTCAATGCCGATACCACGGTAGCCGTAGTGCAGGAACTGGGTGAGTTCTCACGTGGTTTATTTGGTTGGACGTTGGAAAATGGTCATCAGGAGATGGCACCGAGTGACTTCGCCGCCTGGTTATCACAGCTTGGCGTTACATGGGTCAAGTATCCTTGCTGGCTGCCTGTTGAGGACAACAAGGCTGCACTTGACGAGGTTGAAACTGTTTTGACCAGGTTGCAGGATGCCAGAATCCAGACTGTCGGTATGATTGATCAGCCCCCGCCGGACCAGATAAATAAGTTTTCCACGCCGCGTGAAATGGTCGCTGCAGAAGTATTTCGTGACCCTGAAACCTGGCAAGGTTTACTCGAACCCTTGATGAGACGGTTTGGCCTGAAGGTGAAAACATGGCAATTGGGAGGTGAGCGTGACTTCAGTTTCCTGGGACTCTCTCGCTTGCCTGAACAAGTCAAGGAGATCACGAAAGGCTTGGGGGGACTTGGGCAACCGATCGATGTTACCATTTCATGGCCGTGGCTTGAACGCACCGCGCCTGCCGATGAAGCGTCATGGAAGGCTGTTTGTCGAAGCAGTTCGCCGCCCTTGTCTGCCGAGGAACTCGATGCGTTTTTAACCAGGAGCGACAACTCCCAAGCGGAAGCTGGATTAGCAGGCCCACGGACCTGGTTGCTGATCGACCCACTTGATGCCGAGGTCTATGATCGGCAGACACGCATTCATGACATGGTATTAAGAATGGCAACGGCACGAAGTCATCGTGTGCAAGCTGTTTTTATCACCGCTCCACATGATCCCCGTCATGGCTTACTTCGTTCGGATCATCGGCCGGCTGAAATGCTGCTGCCGTGGCGCACGACTTCCTTGTTGTTGGGCAATTTGAGGGCTGTTGGGGCGATGAGGTTGCGCAGCCAATCCATGAATCAGGTCTTTATCAACGCCAAACGAGCTGTTGTGCTGATGTGGGCCGATCAGGCGACCGAAGAGTTGGCATATTTCGGTGATGGTGCCAAAATGGTGGATGTCTGGGGTAAAGTCACACCCCTGCAATCGCTGAATGTTGATGGGCAGGTTTTGCAGCGAGTGCCCATTGGTCCCACGCCTGTGTTTCTGATTGGTTGTGATCCGGCTGTGCTTGCTTTCCGTATGTCAGTTGAACTTGGCGACGATCGGCTTGATAGCCCGCTGGGGCGGACGCAAGCAGTGTCGATCGCCTTTGCGAATCCGATGCGAGAGAGCCTGATTGGTGAGGTGAGAATCCTTCCACCCCAATCATGGCGAGTGACTCCCACCAAACAGCCGTGGAAAATGCTGGGTGGGCAGGACACGAGCGTGTCGTTTGACATTGTCCTGAGTAACACAGCCATCATTGGCGAGTACGAAATCCCGATTCAATTTGCTCTGGATACCAACCCGCCCGAGACTGTCACCGTTTACCGCAAGGTGCGAGTTGGCCCCAAAGGCATCGAAATGAAACTCGAAACAAGGTTGTTGCCCAACGGTGATCTGCGGGTTGAATTGGTCGTCATTAACACGACGACAGAACCGCATTCTTACAATTGTCTGTTGTTTCCGCCTGCCGGTGTCTTTGTTCAGCGTCAGGTGGTAGTCCCTGCCGGTGAAGAAGTGCATCGACGCATTGACTTCAGAGATGGTGCCAGCATGATCGGTAGACGCTTGCGGGTACGAGCAGTCGAACAGAAACAGCAACGGGTGATGAACTATGAAGTAGAAATCAATCGCTAGGGTTGACGTATAGCAATGCTGAATTCACACGGCTGTTGTTCCTCGACAGACTGGCAGCCATAAAAACATGTTTGATCTAACGGTGTTTGAGTGATCCATGAGAGTTCTGCTGACAAACGATGACGGTATCGAGGCGCCTGGTCTGGCAACGTTGTA
>JAPKCI010000062.1 GCA_028823035.1 Rubripirellula sp. | reverse complement strand
TGCATTTCCCAGTGCATTTCCCAGTGCATTTCCCAAAATCTCTATGATGCGTCGATCACTTACCGGGCAAGAATGGAAACAATTGTCGAATCTCGCTTTGCGATGGTTGTCGACCATACTCGCAGATTTCAAAGGCCTCAGCGTATTGAACCTTGCTCGCATGCTCTTCACCGTACCAGCGGATCAAACCGTTGCGAAAACGCTTTGCTTCACCTGACTGACGTTTGATCCACTTTTCACGCAACCACTGGGCACGCAACTCGGGCTGTGAAGCAGGTGGTGCTGCGTCCATACGCTCCCGGCTGCCAAGGGCACCGCCTTCGAAGGTTTGGGAAACCAGTGCCGTCAGCGCACTGACTTTCTTTTCAAACACCGGATCCACATCGACCACGATATCGGCCTCAAACGGACACGGTTTCAGAAACCGGTCGCTGGAGTATAGAAACACCGGATTCTTTTTCAGTGGTGTAACCAACGGCATGAAAAACGGCACGGCCACCATATAAGCCGCATCCTGCACCAAGACACCGACGTAACGATGGTCAGGATGATAGTCCCAAGGACGATGCGAGATGACGATGTCTGCATTCCATTCACGGATCAACCGGGTAATCTTGCGCCGATTCTCGAGCGTCGGCATCAGCTCGCCATCATGAATGTCAAGCACTTCCGAGCTAACGCCAAGAGTCTTGGCAACCTCAGCTGACTCGGCTGACCGACGCCGGGCCAGCGGTCCACCCGCCATTGCCCAATGTCCGATGTCACCGTTCGTCACCGAAACCAGTTTGACATGATGCCCCATTTCTGCCCACATCGCAGCCACTCCGCCAGCCTTGTATTCAGCATCATCCGGGTGAGCTCCAAACACGATGATCCGCAGTTTGGAATTCTGCTCGGGTGCTTGGGCCCCAGCAAATGGCGAAACACATAATGTCGCAACTAGCAAAAAGATCAATCTCATCCGAGAAGCTCCGGTTGTGGGAGGCATTGAGTCGCGCTGGTGGATCGCCAGACAACAGGTAGGAAAAAAGGCAGCGGCCCTGATGATACTCGTTCCCGCATGCGCAGATCACCTGTGTCACTGGTCGTGAAAACAGAGCATTTCCATTCGGACCAACGGCCCCGTGCATCTGAAACCCCATTTCCGTTATGCAAAATTAAAATTTCAAACAAATCAGTGATCCCCGCGGCTGGTCGCTAGTCCGAATGGGGCGAGTGACCAGACACGGTGCGGAGAGTGCTGGTTTTTGTTGTAAACTTACTTCAAACCCCATCCTTGTCACTGCACTGATATAAATCCCTCGCTTGGACCTGACATCATGCGAAGCTTCGCTTCAACCCATGCTTCTTTACGCTCGCCGGCAATGCATCCAGGCGTTCTTGTCTGTTCCATCATGACGCTGTTGGGGGGCCCGATTGCTTCAGCATCTGACAAGATTTTCGAGATGCGTGCGATTCATGATGCGAGCACTCTGGACATCGAGGTACTGCAGGACTGGCATCCTGTTAGAGGACTAATCGCCACACGCCAAAAACTTGTCACCATCAACGTTGGTAACCTGTGGGCGGATCAGGCCTACCGTGTCCCGGTTCGCATGGTCGTTCCCGAGAACCGGAAGGCGAGGGGGTTTCACCTCACGGGCGGAAGCACACCGTCCCGCTTGAAACTGGACACGAAACCGAACCAACTTGAACGAGAACTGTTGAAATCCGGGACAGGACTTGTCTTCACCGTCGTACAGGAACCGGGAAGCTATGGCGAAAGGGAACTTGCCGCAGCCGCCAGCAAACGTTTTTCTGAAACACTCAATCCGCGTTACAAGATCCAATACTGGGCGTGGCCGGCAACCTTGATGCGGGCCATCACAACGGCCCACGCCGAGACGGACCATTTCGAGGAAGGCAAAGTGGCAGTCACTGGCGCATCAAAAAACGGTGCATCCCCCTCGATGGCAATTCTGCACGACCATCGCATGACAGCCGTTCACGCCACGGTATCACCCATCTGGGATTCACCCCTGCGACTTTGTGATCGCGTTGCATGGGACGAACTCGAATCACAACCCGGCAGACGCGGGATATTCTCGGGCGGGAACTTTGGCCCCAGTTTCAACCGGACTGCCCTTGCTGCTGGCCATACGTGGGACGATCTGCAGAGGTTTACAACGGAGATTGCCGACGACGTTTTCGTTTCCCGTAACTTGCGTCAACTTCGCGATCGCAAGGTCGACATGCTTTTTCATCCTGGAACCCATGACAGCGTCGCTTACGATCTTGCATGGGGTGGATCCCATCACCCGGACATCCCTGTTTACCTTGGAGCCAATACCGGCCATGGCAAAAAGGGGCATCCCCAACGCGAACAGGATCAGCAAAACAAGTCTGCTTTCCTGCTGAAGCATTTCTTTCCGGAACAAGTGGATGGAAGTCTGCTGTCACCCCCTAACATCAAGCACAGCATCGAGAATGGCGTGCTAAAAGTTGCCGTCAGTTTCCCCAAAAACTCGGCAGCGAAAAGCGGACGCATCTGGTGGATATTTGATCGCGCCCCCGACGGAAGCCCCAAGTATCTGAGCGACCTGATCCCGGATGCGAATGTGGCGGAGATGACCCACGATGAGAAACGCGACGAGTGGACAGCACACATCAAACTGAACCCGGATGCCTCACGCATCGACTTTTTCAGTAATCATCGCAAGATCATCCGGCACGACGATCGAACATACGCAACCTATCTCTCGTGTCCCTACACTCGCGTGGAACTTGGTGAATGAGCCTGGAGTGATCGCATACCTCGAAATCCTTGCAAATCCAGAAGCGGGGGACGCCTGAATCATGGTGGCAGATAAACCCCACTCAACTGATTCGTTGGCAACTGATTTGATCACGGAACCACCGACCACTCCCACTGCAAAGACAGAACGAACGTGGTGTTGGATGTATTGCGCGGTGTCGCAACACTGGGCATCCTGATCATGAACATCCAGTCGTTCTCGATGATCAGCAGTGCCTATTTCAATCCCACCGCATATGGCAATTTGGAAAACGCCAACTATTGGGGGAGTCCGCTTATCAGCTTGGGATACGTCGGCGCAATCATGCTGATTTACAAATCGGACGTGTGTAGCAAAATGACTTGGCCGCTCGCACGCGTCGGTCAGATGGCGCTTTCAAACTACCTGCTGCAGACACTGGTCTGCACATGGTTGTTCTATGGCCACGGTTTTGGTCAATTCGGCCGATTCTCGCGTGTGGAGCAGATGATGACCGTACTGGCTGTCTCTGCACTACAATTGATCATCTCGTCGATTTGGCTACGCTATTTTCGATTTGGTCCATTCGAGTGGTTGTGGCGCAGTCTCAGTTACTGGAAACCACCACCACTACGAGTCAAAAAATGAAAACATTTGGATCGGCAGTATTTGGACTATAATTCTGATGCCAACTTCTCGCCAGATTTCGACCCGCGACTGCCTGAAGTTGACGGTTCATTCGATTCCCTGCCGACACTAACCGTCTGTTTCGCCGTAAGGATCGAGAGACATTTCCGGGCGGGTCGAGCAAGTTTGTCACTCCCTAACAGAGACAAACGCCGAACCAAGGTGACGCAGCAAAGCCGAGCCAAAACGCGGAAATACCAGCTCAAAGGAAAATTCAGGCGTGAGCAACTCAATCGACAGACATTACTGAGGGACTCGGGTGCGGCGTTAGCGTTACCGGCAATTGAGGTAATGGCGACCGCGTCACTATCGAACCTGCGATGGACGTTGTTGCGGGTCCTTGCTGTTCCTGCCGATCGATTCTCTGCCAGCAATGGTGACATCAAAGAAATTCTCTCATGAAATCATCCTTCCTACTCGCCCTCGTATTCGCCCTCGCCAACAACGCGACCCGAGCCGAAGTCGTTTACCGCACTCCTTTGAGCGAAGCGGGACAGTCCGGCGTTTGCATTCGCGGCGACAAGCTGTTCCTTGCCGTGCACGCCAAACTGGAAGGACCGCTCAAGGGCGGCTTCTACTTCAACGGCAACATCGTCGGCCAGTGTTTCGACAAGGACTCGGGAAAGTTGCTATGGGAAGTCGAACTACCGGGAACCTACGCAGGACGTGTGCTCGAATCGTGGCACGACTCGACCAGCCTGCTGCCCGTCGCAGATCACGATCATGTTCTCTTTCACAACCTCAACGGCATGCTGGCCTGTTACACACACAAAGGCAAATTGCTTTGGAAACGCTCATGGCAAGCTCCCGATCCGGACATCAAGAACTGCCGGATGTTTTTACACGGCAGCCAATTATTGGTGGCCCTTCCATCCGACAAAGTCGCGGTCAAGGCCAGCACGAAACATCCCGATTTGCCTTTCTACCAAATTCACTCCATTGACGTAAAAACCGGCAAGGACAACTGGATATCGCCAACGCTGATCACGCACGCGACCCAATACAGCATGGGCGAGTGGAAAGACCAACCGGTGATCGTCGCTTCGATGATTGATCTTTCACACTGGAATTTCCACAGTGGTCGCAAAGGATACCTGTTGTCGCTCGACGATGGCCGACCGTTGCTGACGTTCAACTTGCCGCCTGCGATTCCTCATCAAAAGAACCAACTCTGCCGAGGTAATTTCGTTGTCACGGTCCCAAGCGGTCACGAAACAAAATTCCAACTGGTCGATCCCAAGTCGGGAAAAATCACCAACGAGTTCTCGTTCGAGAAACCAGATCGCTACTTCGCCTGGACCCAATCTGGCTATGGTAAAAGACCGTTTGAACCGGAGTACACTGACAAAACTCTGCGTCGAAAAGGACAACCGACTCCATCGACAGTGCACGTCGTCGGTGATCGCATTTTCTTTTGGCGATACGACAGCGGCGACATCGGCTGCATCGACACGCGAACCGGTGAATCAGTCATGATCGAAGCACCGATTCAAATCTTGATGGACAGGACGATCTGGAACAAAGTCAACTTTCAATTCACCGAGGAAATTCTCAACTCGCGCGATCAAGTCGTCAACCGACGCGTCGGCTCAGTCCGCGGCGTTCAACGAGGTGGATTTGGCCACACAAACCCGGCTTGGCCGATCGTCCACAATGATCAGCTATATTGGCAAGGTGGCGCAGGCATGCTCTACATCATCGACCTGACGAAGCCGTTCTCGCCCGAGGCGATTAGCTGGAAGTCAATTAGCAAGGCTGGCGATTCATGGACTTTCGGCGAACCAGCGATCGACGACTCACACATCTATCTTCGATCGCAGCGAGAACTGGTAAAAATAGCGAGATGAAGATCCGTGAAACAAGAAGTGACAGCAGCGGACAATTTCCAGAAACCCGATGATGACTACAGCGAATTTATCAACAGGTAACAAATCACAATGAATCCATTACAACGAATCATCGCATCGGTGATTGCAATCCCACTGGCCCTTTCGCTTTCTGACTTCGCGACAGCGGCTGAAGACGACAAACCCCATGCAGTCATTGTGGTGGGCACATTGCACTATTCTCCAGAACTGACGATGCCCGTTTTCGCAAAGGAACTGGAACGCTTCGGGTTTCGGACCACTGTCGTGATAGGCGAAGGCAATCCGGAAAAGAAGACCGAAAACGTCCTGCCAGGCATTGAAATCCTTGCTGATGCGGACTTGGTGATCTTCTTCATGCGGTTTCTCAAATTGCCCGACAGCGAGTGGCAGCCAATCGAAGATTACCTCAAATCCGGAAAGCCCATGATCGGCCTGCGGACTGCCAATCATTCTTTCAAGTATCCAGCCGGACATAAGCGTTTTTCGTGGAATGACGACTTCGGAAGACGGGCCCTGGGAACACCTTATATCGTTCACCAGAGCAGCACGACGGAGATCAGCGTTGTCGAGAAATCTCTGCAGCACCCCATCATGACCAACGTCACAAAAAGCAAATGGGTGTCGCCGGGAACACTCTATCTGACGCGTCTTGAAGACGACTGCATCCCCTTGGTAAATGGCAGCGGAGACGGTAAGGCTCGGACACTCAAAAAGGCATTCGGAACAATCGAAGTCAAGCCGCATGAGTCGGATGTTGTTGCCTGGGCATGGGAAAATGAATGGGGAGGCAAAGTATTTGGCACCTCCTTTGGCCATCCCGGTGACTTCGCCGAGGAATCGTTTGTGCGAATGCTTATCAACGCTGCCTGTTGGTCGGTTAATCGTCCTTTACCCAGCGCCGATCAGAAAGTTTCGACCTGGAAGATCGAACGCATTGACAAGAAACCCCGAAAGTAGAGGCTTGATTCGCTACTCCGCTCAGCAGATCGCAGTTGCGATCTTTCAACACCTCCACCGTCTGCCGACGGTAGCGACGTCCGAACTCATTCACTTTTACATCCACGCACAGATTCATGCATTGCAAAGCTTCCATCGTAGCGTTTCTTGTCGGTTGTCTTTCGACCGCGTTCGTATGCGCTGAATCGCCGATTCAACCCGGCGATCGTATCGCCATCGTTGGCAATACCTTTGCCGATCAACTACGGATTCACGGCTACCTGGAAACGTTACTGATACAGCATACGATGGACGATCCTGTTTCGATTCGGAACCTGGGTTGGGCAGGCGACATGCTGACCGCTCGCGATCGCCCAACCGGATTCCCGACTGAAGAATCGACGCTCACGGCGCACAAGACCGATATTATTGTCGCGTGCTTTGGCATGGGCGAATCATTTCTCGGCGTCGAGGGACTCGAGAAGTTCAGGATTCAGCTGAAAGCTTTTCTCGCGTCGCACGCAGGTAAGAAATACAACGGCAAGTCAGAGGTGCGGCTGATTTTGGTTTCGCCGATCGCGTGTGAGGACATGGGCGAACTGAATCTGACACGCGAGAAACGTAATCGTGAGTTGCAAGCGTATGCTCGGGCCATGCAAGAGGTGGCGATCGATGTCGACATTCCATTTGTCGATTTGTTCAATGTGTCTCGTTATCTGATGGATGAACCAAATGGGCCGAGACTGACCAGCAATGGAATTCATCTTAATCACTATGGCTATTGGGCCATCAGTCACACTTTCTACGATCAACTGACCGCAAGCGATCGGGTGCCAAAGCGCCAGTCATGGCGACTCCGGATCAACGCCACAGCAAAGTCGGTTGATGCCCGCGGAGTTGACATCTCTGACTTGAAGCGAGATGACTCGGGCCTCAGCTTTCAAGTCGCGGAAAAAACTGCGCCGAGCCTCAGACCACCAACGACTGAGACTCTGCCGCCACAACTCGAATCGGTTCGAGACACGCTGATCATCACCGATCTCAAACCGGGAAAATACCGTTTGACGATCGATGACAAACCGGTCGCCACGGCCACTGCCGCGACCTGGGCAGAAGGCGTTGCCGTCGATTCTTCACCGGCTCACCAGTCTACTGAGGCTTATCACGCAGTCATCAACGACAAGAACCTGCAGTTCACGTACAGTTGGAAAGCACTGAATCAGGTTCATATTGTTGGTGAACGCCGCGGATCTCCCAGCGGAAAAAAACTGCCGCAGGAAGTCATTGAATTCAACAGACTGACGAAGGATCTCGACCAGGCCCTGCGCAAAGGAATCGAACTTGGGACACGGCAATGGCGTGTGTCGCGAACAGGAATTTAGCTGACGTTGCCAGACGTCGGTCCTCGACCGCCCTGGCGAAAAATGTACGACAATGAATGACAACTCATGAAACATCGCTTTCAACAACACAGCCGACTCGAACAATCAATGAACACAGCATTTTCCAGTCGGATTCGCTTCGCCCTCTTGATGGCCATGCTGACTGGTACGGCGTTCGCGCAGGATGTCCAAGGCATCAAAACCGCCAACCTCAAAGGCGCTGACCTGGATCTGATGAACAATCACGATCCGGCTTCGCAGTTGGAAAACTTCGAACTGCTGCCGGGCTACCAAGCTAATCTTTTTGCTGCTGATCCGATGTTCGCCAACCCGATCCACATGCAGTGGGACTCGAAAGGACGACTGTGGGTCGCTTGTTCGTGGGCTTATCCACAGCTCAAACCGGGCGAGGTAGCCAACGATAAGATCATCATCCTCGAAGACACCGACGATGACGGCGTTGCCGACAAATCAACCGTTTTCGCGGACGGACTTTATCTGCCAACCGGAATCGAACTTGCCAATGGTGGTTGCTACGTCGCCCAGTCGCCCGATGTGTTTTTCCTCAAGGATCTCGACGGTGATGATGTCGCAGATGTGAAGGATGTGGTGCTGACTGGTTTCGGCATCGAGGATAGTCACCATTCGATTAGCGCCTGGCGTCGTGGTCCCGGGGGCTGGATCTATTTTCAGGAAGGAATTTTTCTGCACGCGCAAGTCGAAACGCGATACGGAGTTGTGCGAAACTTCAATGGTGGAGTCTACCAGTTCAATCCTCGCACCCAGGAACTGCGGATGTTCTGCCGCGGCACGGGTGGCAACCCCTGGGGACACGTCTTCGATCGCTGGGGGCAGTCATTCATGGTGAACAATCCTCGCATCATGTATCTCTCACCCGCGACGGGGAACAGCGGGGAAGCGGTCCAGGTCAAACCGCTCATCAGCACCGAGAAACAATGCGGCGGCGATTTGGCGACTGGCTCGCACATTGGAGATGACCTCCACGGACAACTTTTGACGGGCCGTTTCAAGAGTCGCGCCGTTGTACGTTACGAATTCATTGAGAACGGCGCGGGTTTCAGTGCCAAGGTCCTGGCTCCACTGATCAGTTCCAGACACCCGAATTTTCGTCCTGTGGATGTGAAGATGGGGCCGGACGGCGCGGTGTACGTTGCGGACTGGTACAACTCGATCATCAACCACGCTCAGCACGATTTCCGCGATCCTCGCCGCGATCACGACCATGGCCGCATCTGGCGAATAACGCACAAGGAGCGGCCGCTGACAAAGAAGCCAACGATTGTTGGCATTCCGATTGAGGCACAGATTGACCACCTGAAAAGCCCCGACGTCTGGACCCGTCATCAGGCTCGCAAAGAATTGAGCGAACAGGACCCGGACAAAGTTCTTGTCGCATTGGAAGCCTGGGTGGAAACGCTGAACACCGATGCACCGGACTACGATCATCATCTCGTGGAAGCGATGTGGGCTTGCCAGAATGTCGAACGCATCAGTGAAAACATTCTGAAACGGGTCCTGGCTGCCAAGGACGGCCATGCCCGTTCTGCCGGCGCGCGGCTGATTCGTTATTGGCACGAAAATCTGTCCGATCCGGTCGGCATGATCGCCAAAGCCTCTGCTGACTCCTTTCCCCGCACTCGGATGGAAGCGGTGCTTTCAGCAGGTTATATCCCGACCGCTGAATCGTTCGTCGCGGCTCTGCATTCATTGGACCATCCCGGCGACCCTGTACTGGATCAGGCTCTGCCACAAACAATGAAGGCCCTGGAACGGTACTGGCGTCCCGAAATGGAATCCGGAAAACTGCAGTTCGCCAAACCGTCTCATCGCGAATACGCAGAAAAGGGAGCAGGGGTTGATCTGGAAGGTCACCTAGCAGAGTTTCTCAAGCAGAAATCACCCAATGACAAAGACATTGCCAGCATCCAAGCTCAGTTACTGGAGACGGGAACTGAAACCGAAACGCAAATGATCGTGACGGCCCTGAGCAAAAGCGGAGGTCTCCAATCGCCAGTGGCTACGATCGCGATGCTCGAGACACTCCGACGAATCGGAAAGCCTGATGCACCGAAGGCACTCAAACGCGGGATTCAGCGTCTGAAGAATTTGCTCAGTCACGACAACGAATCCATCGCGGTACTCGCGGCGATGAATCTCGGTCGATGGGGCGTGGCCGGTCGCCACGAAATTGCGGAACTGAAAAGCGCATCGCAACGTGCTGCGGTTCGGCGGGAACTGGCCGTGGCATTGGCGACGACCAGCAGCAGACGTTATGGAAAAACACTGGCAGAACTTGCTGCGAAAGGTGACACGGAAATTCGTTACGCCGCGGCAGCTGGCCTGATTCATGCGGATTTGAAGATCGGTGCTACAGCAGCAGCTCAATTGCTGGCCGAAGACCCGGCAGGGACTGATCCTGTGCCCGTCGTCGAAAGGCTTCTGCAGTATCGCAAGGGTGGGCAACTGCTTGCCGAAGCGCTTCAGGGAATCGAGATTCACCCCACGGTACTCACGAGTCTGAGCAAGTTTCATCGCGACAGCGGCCTACTTCCCGACGACCTCGCCCAAATGTTTCGACCTTCCACAACATCCGGTTCTCTTAGTGCTGATCTCCTTGCAGAGAACTTGGATTCACTGTCTGCAGATGTTGATAAACTTGGAGAACCCGCGAGAGGCGAGTTGATCTTCCGCCGTACTTCCCTCGCCTGCATGCGTTGCCATGCGATCGGTTCGGCGGGTTCGGCAATTGGTCCGAATCTGGTGGCCGTTGGATCTGCAGCAAAGACAAAGTACCTGGTTCAGTCCATTCTTGAGCCGAATCTAGCGATCGCCGAACACTACGAGACGCGAATGTTTTTGCTTGCCAGCGGGAAGGTCCAAACAGGAATCGTGACGTTCCGGAACAAAAAAGAAATCGTTGTGCGTGACTCAGCTCAACTCGGAAAAGAAGTGCGACTCGCCGTGGATGACATTGAGGACGAGATACCCGCCAGGTCGCTGATGCCCGATGGGTTGGCGGATCAACTGCAGAGTCGCAGCGAGTTTCTCGACCTGATCAAGTTCATCTCTCTGTTAGGCAAGTCCGGGCAATACGCGAACGACGAAAGCCCCGTCATCCGCAAATGGCGATTGATCTCGGCCTCCGAAAATGGCGGCATGCCGGACGACGACGCAACCTGGCTACCTGCCTACAGCAAAGTCAGCGGAGAGTTGCCCATGAAAGATTGCCCCGAAGACGAGTCGGTGTTCGCCCGTGGCTTCGTCAACGTGCTGGTTGCCGGCATGATCCGACTCGATGTCAACGCCATCGACGGCCTGACGCTCTGGGTGGACGGCATACGAGTCAACGATCCTGCGGATCCCATCAAGTTGGATCACGGTCGCCGTACTTTAACGTTTGAATTCAATCCCAAAGAACGGAAAAGTGGACTTCGCGTTGAACTCAAAGCACTCGATGGGTTGGTCAAGTTCCAGCCGGAAGGCGGCCTATAAGCGTCCCATCGTCACCCCCGCCTCCGGACCTTGGATACATTCTAGTTACTGAACCGAAACCACGCTCTGGTGAGCGCAACTTCATTGCCACTACCTACTGAAGTCACAACATGAACAGACAGACCACTCGCCTCTCGACAGGTTTATTGATGGTCCTGATGACAGGCATGGTTGTTCTGGCAGATCGGCCCAACATCATCGTGGTCATGACGGATGACCAGGGATACGGTGACTTGTCATGTCATGGAAATCCCGATATTCAGACGCCGCATCTCGACCAACTACATTCTCAAAGCATTCGCTTCACGAACTTTCATGTCGATCCCACATGTGCGCCGACTCGGGCCGCGTTGCTCACCGGTCGATATTCCTTGAGCACTGGCGTATGGCACACGATCGCCGGTCGATCCTTCTTGCATCCCGACGAAGTGACCCTCGCAGACGTCCTGCAAAACGCCGGCTATGCAACAGGCATGTTTGGCAAGTGGCATCTTGGCGACAACTATCCCTGCCGACCGCACGACCGAGGATTCGATCAAGCCATTTATCACGGAGGCGGTGGCATTGGTCAGACGCCTGATCTGTGGGGGAACGACTACTTCGACGACCGCTACTTTCACAATGGAAAACCGCAACAGCACAAAGGTTACTGCACCGACGTCTGGTTTGACGAAGCCATGCGGTTCATGAGCACCAGACGCGATGAACCTTTCTTCTGCTACCTGCTGCCCAATGCGCCACACGGACCGTACCTTGTGGATGCGAAGTACTCGAAGCCATTCGTTGAAAGAGGTTTCTCGCAGGACCGTGCCAACTTTTACGGCATGCTCGTCAACCTTGATGAAAACATGGGCCGCCTTGAATCCTTCCTGAAAAAGAATGGATTGCGCAACAACACGATCGTCATTTTCATGACGGACAACGGAACAGCCGGTCCGTGGTACCCGAAAGAAGGCGCCGACCACACGACCGGACTGCGTGGCATCAAAGGATCGATCTATGAGGGCGGTCATCGCGTACCCTTCTTCGTTCGTTGGCCTGCAGGACGAATCGGCGGGGGCCGCGACGTGGCACACCTCGCCGCCCATATCGATATCATGCCGACGCTGATGGAATTGTCGGGATCCGCACGACCATCCAGCCCGGCCTTGCATGGCCGAAGTCTCGCACCGCTGCTCCGCGACCCCGATTCGGAGTGGGAAAACCGATCACTGATTGTGAATAATCAGCGGATTGCCGTTCCCAGGAAATACAAGGACTTCGTCGTCATGTCTGATCCATGGCGACTGGTTGGAAAGGACCAGCTCTACAATCTCGATAAGGATCGCGGACAACAAAACAACGTTGCTGCCCGGCACCCGGAAGTCATTCGCGAACTCATAAATTCCTACGACGATTGGTGGAACACCACGTCTGACCGCATCGCAACGCTTGTCCCAATCACCGTAGGCAGTGATCACGAGAATCCGACTTACCTGACGGCCCATGACTGGCACGCGACCAAAATCCCGTGGCACCAGGAAGTCGTTGCCGAAGCTCCCGCCTTCAATGGACATTGGGAAATCAAAGTCGCCAAACCGGGAAGCTACCGCGTCACATTGATGGAACGACCCCTCGAAGCCAACCATTCCATCGCAGCCACGTCCGCGGTCCTTGAAGTCGGTGGAAAAACACTCCGCCAAGTGATCCCTTTCGGCGCGAAGCAGATTCACTTTGACATCGAATTGAAATTGGGACGCACTCGACTGAAGTCCACTCTCACGAACGACTCAGGTGTTTCGCGCGGAGCCTACTATGCCAGCGTGCTTCGACAAACCACTTCAAAATCCGAGAAACAATGACAAAAGGCTCGACGAGCCAATCGCGATCTGGGCGGGCCGTATCCCCTGATCGTGACATTGCCACGAATGTTACTCAACATGTCAATGTTCGTTCGATCATGGCCCGCTGAAATTGCGGAACCGAAAAACGGAAGTCAACAAACGGAGAAGTCATGATCGAGAACCGCATGAATCTACTCGATTTCCGATATGGACTGATGAGTGTTCTCGGTACTGCAGTTCTTTGCCTGCCGATGGTTGTTTTCGCCGCAGACGACACGACTGCTCCGGACATCCTGTTCATTGTCGTCGACGACATGAACGACTGGATCTCGTTGCTCGATCCCGAAGCCCCAATCGAGACACCGAACCTCGAGCGGTTGGCACAACGGGGAATGTTGTTCACCCATGCCTACTGTGTTTCACCAGCTTGCAACCCCTCGCGGGCTGCCACCTTGACTGGGCTACGGCCTTCGACAACCGGTGCTTACGGAAACAAAAGCGATTGGCGCGGCGCGGTTCCCGATCGCAAAACAATCATGCAGCAGTTCATGGGGGCCGGCTATGACGTGCGTGGAGCCGGAAAGATCTTTCATCATCATTTGGGCGGGGCTTTTCACGATCAAGAATCGTTCAACGATTTCCGGCACATGCTTCCACAGAAATATCCCCCGAAGAAACTCAACGGCGCTCCCAAGTACGGTTCACGCAACACAGATTGGGGGCAGTGGCCAAAACGGGATGAAGACTCCATTGACTTTCACACAGCCAGCTACTGCATTGAAGCACTGAACCGCACTGCCAGTGACCACCCGCTGTTTCTTGCGTGCGGGATCTACAAACCACATTCGCCGTTCTTTGCTCCGGATTCCTACCACAAAGCCTATGACGACATTGAACTGCCCGCTCGTAAGCCAGACGACTGGAGCGACCTGCCTGCCGGGGCGAATTCATTGATGCGAGATAAGCAATGGTTCTGGCAAGGCATGGTGAACGTCGAGCAGAAGCAGGCAGGCTCTTACCAGAATTTTATCCGAGCTTATGCAGCCTGCGCTGCGTTTGCCGACGCACAGATCGGCCGAGTGCTCGACGCGTTGGACCGAAGCCCGCGCCGCAACAACACCATCATTGTGCTGTGGTCAGATCATGGTTTCCATCTCGGCGAGAAGGATCATATCGAGAAGTTCGCTCTATGGGAAAAGAGCAATCACATTCCCTTCATCGTTGTCGCTCCGAATGTGACACTGCCCGGCAGTCGATGCGATCGGCCGGTGGACATGACCGCAATCTATCCCACCTTGCTTGAACTTTGTGGCTTACCCGCCGACGCGATGTGCGACGGTACAAGTCTCGCACCTTTGTTGCGTGATCCGAAGTCCAAATGGGATCGTCCCGCGTTGATGACCTACATGCGAGGTAACCACGCAGTGCGAAGTGACCGCTGGCGGTACATTCGATACGCCGACGGCAGCGAAGAACTCTATGACCACGACACCGACCAGAACGAGTGGAACAATCTCGCTGGCAACGAACAGTTTGCTGAGATCCTCGCATCGCATCGTGAGTGGTTGCCCAAAGCAGAAGCGAACCAAGTGCCAGACTTGAAACGCAGACCCAAGACAGAGGTAAGCTTCTAAAGTGCAATGATCAAGTGCAATGATCAAGTGCAATGATCAAGTGCAATGATCATTGCCTGGTTCCCGATGCATTGTGGCATTGAATGCAGAAGACAAGCGTCTATCCTTCACTGGTGACGCCTGTTGGATTCCCTGACTGGCCAAAGCTACCTACCAATCGGCAGTCGGTATCCCACTGCACCCTGACCCAACAATCGTCAAACACTCATTGCTATCTGGACTCACGATGGAGCAGGCAGGTTTCTTGTTTCTAGCCACAATGTTTGCCACAAACCTGGATGGCAGCTTCATTTTCCAGCACTCTCTCTGATGGGCATTGGCGGATTTGGCGTCGGCCTGGGACTCACTATCTCAGTTTTTTCTTCCAACACGGATGTCGCCTCGACTGAAGAATGGAGCGGACCGATGCCGATGGATGACATATTTTCCCAAGAACACTACTGGACATCCCTGTTCATGATCGGACTGTCACTCTTTTCTTTTTCACGGCATGTGGGATCAAATTGCAAGGCATCAAAGTTGCGGAACTGGGACGATCAGCGGAACTGGGACGATCAGCGGAACTGGGACGATCAGCGGAACTGAAAAGCTGGCCGAAAAAACAACTCGTTTCACAAGTTCAAAAATGAACAAGAGAATCACGATACGGTCAAAGCCGTACACTTAAGCATCAGGCGGAAGCAGTCGAGAATGACATCAGCGATTGGAATCATGTTTTGAGTTTCTGGCATCTTTTCTCCTGTCCGCAAGCACCACCATTCCGGTCAGATTGTGCTAGGTTAGCGGGAGCGTCAATGTTCTTTCCGTTTAGACCCCGCGATTGAGACATCCTTATGTTTCGTGTCCTCTTCATTTCCCTTCTCGCCGCCGTCGCAACGGCCAATGCCAACGCGACCAACGTGGTGCTGATCATGGCAGATGACATGGGCTATGAAGCCTTGTCGGTGAACGGCAGCGAATCCTGCAAGACTCCGAATCTGGACAAGTTGGCTGCCGGGGGTGTTCGGTTCACCAACTGTTTTGCCAACCCCCTCTGCACGCCGTCACGGGCAAAAATCATGACGGGGCAATACAACGTGCGAAACTATGTCAAATTCGGCCTTCTTGATCGCGGGCAAACTACCTTTGCACACCAACTGAAGGCTGCAGGATATGCAACCTGCATCGCCGGCAAATGGCAGTTGGGAAAGCAGAAGGACGCGCCGCAGCACTTCGGGTTTGAACAGTCCTGCCTCTGGCAACACACACGTGGCGGGCGGTCCAAGAAGGACGGCAAGACGTTCGATCGGCGGTTCGTCAATCCACTGCTGGAATTCAACGGCGAGGAAAAGGATTACGTCAACGGCGAATATGGACCACAACTCTGTACCGATTTTGTCTGCGACTTCATCGATCAGAACAAGGCCAAGCCGTTTCTCGTTTATTACCCCATGATCCTGACACACTGTCCATTCGATCCAACGCCAGATTCCAGCGATTGGGACGTCAAACGACTCGGATCTACCACTTACAAAGGTGATCTGAAAGATCCGCAACGACATTTTCGTGACATGGCCGCCTATGCAGATAAACTTGTCGGACAAATCATAGCGCAGCTTGAAGAATCCGGCGTCCGCGACGATACGCTGCTGATTTTCACGGGCGACAACGGTACTGACAAACCGATTGTTACCCCGTGGAATGGCACCGAGGTCGTCGGCGGCAAAGGCACAATGACCGACATGGGAACACGCGTCCCACTGATCGCCAGTTGGCCAGCAGGCATTCAGCAGACCGGACGAGTCGTTGACGACCTGGTGGAGTTCTGTGACATGATGCCGACGCTCTGCGAAGTCGCGGGTGCCGAGTTGCCTGCAAACTATTCAGGCGACGGTTCAAGCATCGTTCCGGTCCTCGAGAATAAGGCGAGCGCCCGCAAGAAAGACTGGATCTACATCTGGTACCGCGGCCAGGTCATCGTTCGCAACAAGCAGTATTCACTTCTGGCCAAGACCGACGGTAGCGACGCCAAACTGACTCGCTACAAGGGACCGTTTGACGGGAAAAAACTGGCAGACGCTACTCTTTCGGAACCAGAGCGCATCGTCAAGGGACAGTTCGAGGCGACGTTGGCGCGACTCGCGAAGACCCGTCTTTCCAACGTCAGCAAAAAAGCCCAGGGTCAGGCTAAGGCCACAACAGGAACCGACGCAAAAACACTATTCAACTGACGGTAGTTTTCTACTCAGATACTTTTCCGCCTCAATAATGTCATTTGTGATCCGCAATATTTCATGAGCCTCTGGATCCTTGTTGTTAGGTTTACCAACTGCTAAAAACCAAAAGTGGCCAGATTCCTTGCCCTCTTCATAAACGATCTCCAAATAAATGGCTGTTCTGACATAAGGCACTCGCATCTGTCGCTGCAAAGACGTTGTTTCATACTTACTATAAGATTTTGAATCCTTCAGCCTTTTCGAAAGATCCACTCCAGACACATCTGAGGCTTGACCTTTCCACGCGCCTTCGGAAAACAGGTGCTTTGCCGACTCAAGATCTTTTTGATCAATCGCCGCAAAGATCGAGTTGTAAAATGCATAGTGATGACCCAACAAGGGTGCACCGCACCACAAGACGAAAATCACCGCAAGAACTGCCTGTTGATACCTCATCTTAAAACTCCAATGCTATTTTAGCTGAGCGGGTCTGACATGCCTGATCCTATGCCAGCGATAAAGGGTCATTCTAGTGGTGGGCTACCCTCTCTTTGTTATAGAACGAATATTGATACTCAGACTAAGAAAACGCCATAAAAAAGACCAAACCACACAGAGTCTGAGAGGGAAATGCCATTCGTTATCATTTCATCCCTATTCTGAAGGCTGACTTATTCGCTCTCGCACCTTGCAATCTGCTTGCCACTCGAGAACTACGTGAAAGCGAGTTGCAGATCAGGGCAACGCAGGCAAGAATTCTGGCACACCCATTACGTTTATCAGGCGTGTTTTGGTTTGTTCCAGTATCCTCAGAAATCGCCTAACGGACTTTACACTTCCTTTTCTGAATGGTTTCAGAAACCGGCCGTTTCAGATTCGAATTCTGGATCGCCCATTCACTGGATCCCCCATTAAGTAGCGACCAACCAAACAATGTCATATTATTGCGGCCTTGTAGTCGGAGACAATTCATCAGCTAGGAATTGCAATGACCATGGAGCTTCATCTAATCCGCAAGCTGTCTTATGCTTCACATGAATGCATAATCGGCCAAGTAATTTACGATTTCAGCGTTATAATCCTGCACGACCCTTTTTCCAAATCCTCAATCTAGAAGTCGGTGACACATGGCAAAGCATCTGAAGCTACAAAACAGCGAGTCCGTGGTTATAGCTGCGGCAGCACAGATCTACGCGGCGTACATTTCGGCAGGAAGAGTCAGTGAAGGCGAAGAGCAACAATGGATGACCCGATCTATCAAGGAAGCAATTAAAATTGCTTCTGCTACTGACAATGCAATTGTAAGTGACGACGAAGTCGAGCAAACCGAATTCTAAAGAATATTTACACCACCTCATGCTTGATCTGCCGCCTCGGAAACTTTTAAGCCCGGCGAAACGAAGACGCTCCGTAGATCATATTTGCTACGGCTTGAAATACGAAAGAGTCTCTGAGCGTCGTGCATGCCGCATCTTAGACCAGCACCGATCAACCCAGCACCGATCAACCCAGCACCGATCGCGGAACATTCCAACTGATGAAACCCACCACTGTTTGTAGCCCCACATCTTCCAACACCGGTGCTGGATCGGAAGCCGTGTAACTTGGTGGTTGGTTGGGCAGCACATCGATGGTGACCAAATCACCCGCCAAGTTGTAGTTACCGGTGTCATCAGGCGTGAACGCAACATCCAATGGCTGATTATCACCAACACCCAACTGAGTTCCGGCGACGGGATCATAGACAAAGGTTCCGGCGACATCAGCTGCCAAACTCTTTACCCTTGCGAACAATGGGGGACCGACCAATGCGCATGACATCGACTTTCTAAGCCCGGGGACGGATGGCCACGCCTGTGTCGGCCAGTGAAGTGACCATGTAGGTGGCAAGAACGCGGCGGTCTTCAAGGGTTTCGAGGATGGCACGTCGGCCGTTTCTTCGACACCGCCGTTGCCGCCGATCAGCATGCTGGCAGTGGACTGACTGGAGTTTCGCAGACGGGAAACCCAATCGATCAAGGCTTGTGAAGAACGTCATGATGTCGTGGAAGAAAAGATATCGTGAACAGCATGTTTGATTCCAATTCACGTCTGAACAGGAGACGCTGCTAGAATAGCGAATGGCAGCATCGAAGTCACAATTCCAAACCTCTGACACGCCCTGCATTGGGATTTCAAAGTCAAACCTGCAACAATATTCGACGACCCCACCACCACTTGACCGCCCCGGATGCATGCGGGGGTGACTCACCAAAATACATTAGGCCACCACCTCGAGGAATTCCATGCGTTCATCAGTTGATCGTTCTGCCCTGAAGTCCCGCCCCGAACTGCGGGCTGAGAACGTGGTCAGGAACACAGGGAATGACAAAAACCCATGTTTTTTGCTGCCGGAAATCCGACTCATGGTGACTCTGGTGTTGGGGATCGTGCTGGCGATCCCAGCGGGGACAGGCAGATTGGTGGCAGCAGACTCAAGTGAATCGAAACCAAGTGATTTACCGGCCCAACGACCCAATATCATTGTCATCGTCTGTGATGACATGGGGTTTTCGGATATCGGCTGTTACGGCAGCGAGATCGAGACCCCCAATCTGGATCGTTTGGCTGCCAACGGAATTCGTTTCATCGACTTTCACAACAACGCCAAGTGCTCAGAATCCCGCGCCTCGTTATTAACTGGACTCTGGCATCGTCAATCCAAAAACTTGAAAGCTGCTGGTAACGTCACACTGGCCGAAGTCCTGCGGTCTGCGGGTTACCGCACGCTGATGAGTGGAAAATGGCATCTCGCATCAACGCCGCCCGAACGCGGATTTGATCGGTACTTTGGATTTCTCAGTGGTGCCATCAATTTTTTCACCGGCGTTGATTGGCAAACTGGCAAAAACCTGATGCGACTCGACAGTGAAGAATATCAGGTGCCCGCTGACTTTTATTCAACGGACGCCTTCACCGATCATGCCATCAATTTTCTAGGCAATGCCCAAGGTGACAAGAGGAATCAGAACCACAAAGACCAGCCATTCTTTTTGTACCTCGCTCACAACGCGCCACACTTTCCTCTGCATGCACGTCCCGAAGACATCGCCAAATACAAAGGTCGCTATCGAGCAGGATGGGATGCAATTCGCGAACAACGTTTTGAGCGATTGCAGGAATCAGGATTAATCAATGACAACTGGCGGATGTCAGTGCGAGATCCAAAAGTCGAAGCATGGGCGTCATTGAATTCACAGCAACGCGAGTTTCTTGAACCCATGATGGAAGTCTATGCTGCCATGGTGGACCGACTGGACCAGAACATCGGTCGTCTCGTGCAATATTTGAAGTCAACGGACCAGTTCGACAACACCCTGATTCTGTTCTTCTCGGATAACGGAGCCTGCCCCTACGAGCGTCTGAATACGCCAGGTGTACAACCGGGGGCCGCTAACAGTGACATTGCATACGATGCACGATGGGCCAACATGTGCAACACACCGCTGCGACTGTACAAACAATATGCGCATGAGGGCGGAACACTGACGCCGATGATCGCGCACTGGCCTAACGGGATCAAGGCCCGTGGCAGCATTTCACAATTCACGTCGCATCTGGTTGATTTGATGCCCACCTTTGTCGAGCTTTCTGGTGCTCAATACCCCACTGAAATGGCAGGTCAAAAAATCCTGCCGATGGAGGGCATTTCTCTCACACCCGCGTTTGAAGGAAGTAAACAGCGGGGTGACCATCCGATCTTTTGGGAGTATTCCGGGAACCATGCGATCCGTGACGGCAAGTGGAAACTGGTCGCCGAGCGGTCCAGAGACTGGGAACTGCATGACCTTTCGGTGGATCGTTGCGAAACCATCGATCTGTCGGACAAGCACCCGGATATCGTCCAACAACTTGCGACCGCCTACAACGCGTGGGCGGCACGCACCGGAGCCAAGTCCCACAAGGCTTCAAGGAAAATCCAACCTTCGTCCCAATCCCAGCTGTTCGATTTCAAAGCAGTGCTAGATCCCCAGTAACGTTTAGACTTAGCAGTAACGTTTAGACTTAGCATTGATAACGAAAACGGACCAGTCAGACTCTGCGAACCAGTGCCTTGCCTAGATTCAAGCCCGCAGTCAAATGATTCATCGGCCCCATCACGGGCATTGCCTTTGATTGCTGCCTGATCCAGGCCGCATGATTTTGAGATCGGCCAGGGTTTCGATCGTGCCGGTCGTAGCAGTCAGGAGGGGAGACCGACGCATCAAGTCAGCCGGAACTTTGTCACCGCAAGAAAACCAGGACCGTTTGCAGGCTTTTTCTTTCTCCCAGCCGTCACCAACGCTGCCAGTGTCGTAAGTTCCTAATGAGTTGGGTTCCCGGTCCGTCTGCGGAAATCGACAACTGTTCACTGGAACCTGCATCCGACACCCGGGCGTCAAGATGTCCCAAACAAGAATCAAACGCCGAACGACCATTTTTGACCCTGAAGTTCAGGGCAGTGTGATCCGCAAGATCACCATTCACTGGATGATTTTTTTCGGCTGCAACGTGCTGGCTTTGCTGATTTGGGTACGATTATTTGAGCAACCCGATGCCACCTGGGAACAGACATTCTCGGACACATTGTATCGTTTCCTGCCATTCTTCGTCGTCACCCTGGCACTGATCCCTGCCTTTGTGTGGGACACACTAAAACTGACCAGCCGTTTTGCTGGTCCAATTCTTCGGCTCAAGGAGGCTCTCGCTGAGGCCAGTCAGGGTCGGACGGTTCCGCCACTTCGTTTCCGCGACAACGACTTTTGGCAGGAGATTGCGGAGAACTTCAATCTGTTGATGGAACGACGTGACACGGATCAGACCGACGCACCGCCGGCGGAGCATGCAGAGCATTGAGTACGGCACCGAAAAACAGACAACAACAATCTACGCGTCATCGCCGCAGACATGTTGGCGTGGCTGCAGTCGAATTCGCCGTCTGCCTGCCCTTGATCATCCTATTGGTCTTCGGGACAGTGGAAGCGTCGAGTTTTATTTTCTTGAAACAAACACTGAACATCGCTGCCTATGAAGGCATCAGGGAATCGATCAAGACCGGTTCCGACAATACAGAGGGAGCCGAACGGGCGAAAAACATCCTGCGTTCCCGTGATATCAAGAGTTATGAGATCGTCTTTCCCAACGGCCAGACCGGTCGATCCAAACGAGGTGAAGAAGTCGTCATCGAAGTTCGAGCATCCACTGCGGCCAACAGCCCATTGGCTGGAGGATTCATCAACGACCGTCTACTGGTAGCCCGCGTGGTAATGGTGAAAGAGTGAACGAGCCTCCCCCAGTCAATTCAACGATCAATGCGCCGACGCACTCGCATTGCCGACTGCCACTTCGCCGCCCGCAACGTCGCGGCGCGATGCTGGTCCTGATTGCGATCATGATGGTCGGCTTCATGGTAACGATTGCTTTTTCGGTTGACATTGCCCACATGCAACTGGCACGCACAGAACTTCGCACAGCCACTGACGCAGCGTCCAAAGCTGCTGCTGCAACGCTTGCCGAAACAATGAATCGCAATCAGGCAATCAAGCGTGGTCGTCAGATTGCGGCGGCAAATTCCGTCATTGGTAAACCGCTGTTGCTTTCCAGAAGCGATTTTCGATTTGGCAATGCAAACCAGGCAAAGAATGGCAAGTTTCAGTTTCGGCAGAACATGCGGCCGTACAACACGGTACAGGTAAACGGGCGGCGCAACAAAAACTCTCGCTCCGGCCCCGTCTCTCTGTTCTTTGGCAATTTATTGGGCGTTGAATTCTTCGACGCAGAAATGATCGCCGCCGCAACTTATATCGAGCGTGATGTTGTGCTCGTCGTGGATCGCAGCGGTTCAATGGAGGGCACGAAATTCCGCGACCTTATTTCAGCTATCAAGACGTTTACCGAAACTCTGCATGAAACACCAGTCGACGAGTATGTAGGCCTGGCGTCATATAGCGAGTACGCGTCCACCGATGTTCCCCTGACAGCCAACCTGCAGAGGATCAATAACGGAGTCCGTTCACTGAAACTGGGTGGCTGGACCAGCATTTCTCGCGGCATCGCAGCGGGTGCTCAGATCATGCGAGGCGGCAGGAATGCCAAATTCGTTGAACGCACGATGATTGTAATGACCGACGGCCGACACAATCGCGGCCCTGATCCTCGGGGCATTGCCCGCCGACTCAGTGATCAGGGCATCACGATTCAAACCATTACATTTGGACGTGACGCCGACGAACGACGCATGGCAGAAATCGCAAAGATTGGCGGCGGCCGCCACTATCATGCCGACAATGGGCTTGAGTTGAAAGAAATCTACCGCGAGATTGCTCTGACCCTCAGCACCATCATGACCCAGTAAACCACCAAGGACACAAGGTAGCTGATCGCTGCCGGAAAGCATTTGATGAAAAACTCAGGACCAAATCCACGAAAGAAACGTAATGGGGCGGCGATGCTTGAATTCGCAATCGTTGCTCCGCTGCTGTTCCTGTGTTTTTTCGCAGCCTTTGAATTCTGTCGGGTCGCCATGATCCGTCACACCGCCGACAATGCCGTCTATGAAGGCTGTCGCAAAGCGATCATCCCCGGCGGCACCAGCCGGGAAGCAACGATCGAAACACGACGGATCATGAACACGCTGGGCGTCACCAACATCAAAGTCACCGTCACGCCCAGACGTATCCTACAGGCAACCCGCGAAGTAACTGTCCGTATCGAAGTCCCGCTGGATGAAAACAGCATTGTCCCCAACCAGTTTGTCGCCGGCAAATCGATCGTGCGGCAACTGACTTTGCATCGCGAAGGCTCGCAATGATCCGTGAAGGGTGATCTTCACCACAACATTTACAGCCGCTGCCCCTGCAGGCATGCCGTGCGAATGAAACGCAAACTGCCGTCCAATACAGGTTGGCCGTCCATTGGTCTTAATCAAAAAGAATCTTTTTCAGTTGATCAACCGCACGTTCCATCGTGTGATGCTCGCGAACACGTTGTTGCCCCGCCTGTGCCAATGCCAGACGACGCGGCTCGTCCAGCTTTAACTGTTCAATTGCCTCGCATAATCCGTCCACGCAGCCAGGTTTCACCAGCAGTCCACCACCGGTTGCCTCGAGCAGTTCGCCAAAGGCACCGTGATCAGGCTGAATGACTGGAACACCCGCAGCAAGCGACTCCAGTACATACAATCCTTTGGGCTCATGGTAATCCGTGGGCACGCTCAGCAGATCGAGTGACCGCAGGAAACGGACCTTCTGATCAAGACCGGGACTTCCATGGTAGGTAAACCTGTCAATCAGTCCGGCTGACTCGAGCTTCTGTTGCTGGGTCTGAAAATAATCGCCGTTGGGCTCTCCCAACCATCCCGAAGCATGCAACGTCAGATCGGCATGGCGCGGTTGAGAGGCAAGACGAATGAAGGAATCGACCAGATGGTGAAAACCCTTTTCGGGTGCAATGCGAGCCATGTAGCCGAGCCGAAATTCAGGATCATCTTGACTTCTACCAACACCCATCTGCGTCTGTGATTCCTGCGTCTGTGATTCCTGCGTCTGTGATTCCTGCGTCTGTGATTCCTGCGTCTGTGATTCAGTTGCGAAGGGTGCCATATCAATCGTTAGCGGCATGATTTGAATCCGGTCTGCAGGTATGTTCAACATTTCGCCCATTTTGTTGGCGTAGAACCGGCTGTTGACAATGAAACGATCCACACTGGGCACCAAATCCTGACACAGACGGATCGCTTCGGAGCGGGACTTTTCCGGCAGATAGTCGAGGAAGATGTCATCTCCCTGCAGTACGACCACGACTCGCGTATCGGGCAGCCGCTTGCGGATTTCGGGAAGCGCACCGCCAATCAACAGGTTGCTCAACACCAAAGCTTGCGGCTTGATCTGCTCGGCCAGCCAATTGGTCAGTCTGGCGACCTCTTGGGCCTGCCTGCCCTCAGCCCCCCGCAGCATCGAGACCGCGAGGCGACCCAATTGAGTGGCATCGGTCGCATGGGTGCGGCGGGTAGCCAAACGAATCAGCGGTGTCCAATCAAGTGCACGACGAATGGGCGCTGGAATATATTTCGTCCAGGGAAGCCGTTGCAGCAGGTAAATATGGATGCCACCGAAGAACATCCGCTGGTTAGCCACACACAGTGCATCGGTACGAATCGGCGTATAAACCGGCTGCAGGAGGCAATCGACGCCCTGATTTCGGAGTTCCTTGGCCAAGGCGTTGTCATGCATGCAACTGCCGCAGTACATGCCGGCAGCCCCCGCAGTAAGAAAGACAACCCTCATGACAATGCCTTCCCTGACTCAGTGCTCTGAGAAAATGCTCGTTGTGACAATTCCGGCCCGCTCCTATACTCCGAATTCCCTGACGACCAACAGCTCGATTCCGGCTGCTGCTGAAGTCTGATTTTAGCCGAAACCGTAGTCATTGTTTTCAGTTGGGAACCCAGGTTGATGCTCTGATCACAATCGAAGGCATTCGATCCAGTTTTCCCCTGTTCACTCTCCCCTGTTCACTCGATGATTTCATAAATCCCGAACTGCTGACCAGCCTCGCAGGCAATTCGCTGGCCCTTTGCACCTCAGTGCCAAGGCAGACACCCCTTTTTCATTGCCAACCGCTGCTGTCGCCCGATTCTGACGGAACCCATCCGCACTTCATTCTAGCCGGCTCATGGCCTCTACCCTCTCAATAACTGAACCAAGTCTCGCCAAAGCGCCCTTTTATTGGGGGATCGACGTGGGGGGAACCGGCATCAAGATCGGACTGGTCGATTCGGCTGGTCAAACGCTGGCGTTTGATCGGATCGCGACACGTGAGAGTGAGGGTCCCGATGCAGCCATGAAACGGATTGTCGATTTGATTCGCTCGACTGAACAGGTTCTGGCCGTTTCAGATCAGGTTGCAAGGATCGGCTTGGGTGCTCCCGGCCCCATGGATCTTCCCGGCGGGCTTCTGGTCGCTCCGCCCCAATTGCCCAGCTGGTGGAACTTTCCGATCCGGGATGTGATTTCAAATCTGCTAAAACGTCCTGTCTCTTTTCTAAACGATGCCAATGCAGCAGCCTACGGCGAATTCTGGCTGGGCAGTGGTCGTGAAGATGGCTCGATGATCCTGTTGACGCTGGGAACAGGTGTTGGCGGCGGCATCATCGTCGACGGCGAACTGGTCAATGGTGTCAACAGTTTTGGTAGCGAGTGCGGGCACATCGTTGTCGATTCCTCGCCTCAAGCGCAGTTGTGTGTATGGGGCGGAGGCCGCGGCCAACTCGAAGCCTACGCTTCGGCAAGTGGTGTCGTCCAACGTACACGACAGTGTTTGACTGACGGACAGCAAAGTTCCTTGAGTGGTCTACTGGGCGGACAGGACAGCGAACTGACAGCCAAAAAGGTGTACCTGGCTGCCGTCCAAGGGGATGCATTGGCACTTGACATCGTCGACGAAACAGCAAGGTGGCTGGGGATCGGTGCAACGACTCTGGTTCATACGCTCGATCCCGGTTCCGTCGTGTTGGGGGGCGCCATGAACTTTGGTGGGGCAGACTGTCCGATTGGCAAGCGATTCCTGCAGGGAATTGTCAATGAATTTCGGAGTCGCACCTTTGACAACGTGTTTGAGGGCACAAATATCAAGTTCGCCTCACTCGGCGCCGACGCTGGCTACCTCGGGCTCGCCGGCTATGCTCGTAAAGAAGATCAACCTGAATGAGCCGAAGGCCGTCACGCAAACTTGCCGTCTGGTCCCAGCAACTGCACTCAACACAACTGCACCTGTAAACCATGTCAGAAAACATTCGCAACTTCTGTATCATCGCCCACATCGATCACGGCAAAAGCACACTTGCCGACCGATTGCTGGAACATACCGGGACAGTCGCCCGGCGTGAGATGAAGGAACAATTGCTGGATGACCTCGAACTGGAACGCCAACGTGGAATCACCATCAAAGCCCGCGCAGTCGCCATGGACTTTAAACTAGGCGGCAAAACCTATGAACTGAACCTGATCGATACCCCAGGTCACGTCGATTTTCAGTACGAAGTGTCCCGGTCACTGGTGTGCTGCGAAGGGGTTTTGCTGCTGGTCGATGCATTTCAGGGAGTGGAAGCCCAGACCGTAGCCAATGCGTATGCCGCCATGGAGCATGAACTGCAAATCATCCCGGTGATCAACAAGATTGACCTGACACACGCCAGACCCGATGAAGTCGCCGAAGAGATGATGAACTCACTCGGTACTGACCCTGATGAGTGTGTGCGTGTGAGTGCAAAGACAGGCGAGGGCATCGAATCTCTGGTTGAAGCGATCATCGCCCATATTCCGGCACCTACAGGTGATGCAGACGCCATTCTGCAAGCGATGGTCTTTGATTCGAACTATGACGATTATCGAGGAGCGATCACCTATGTGCGAATCATGCAAGGGACCGTTCGCACAGGCCAAAAGATCCAGTTTCTACGAGCGGGGACGCAACATGAAGTTGTCGAAATCGGGCGTTTCGTTCCTCACCGTGAATCCTGCGCTGAACTCAAGGCGGGACAGGTGGGCTATCTGATCTGCAACATCAAGAGCATCGGTGATGTCCACATCGGTGACACGATCAGCAGGGCAGGCAGCGGAGCTGCAGAACCATTGCCCGGCTATGCCCGGCCAAAGCGAATGGTTTACTGCGGACTTTTTCCCAGTGACGGACAGGATTTCAGCGAGTTGCGTGATGCTCTGGAACGACTGGCTGTTAATGATCCGAGTTTTGAATTTGAACCGGAGACCAGCGATGCATTGGGATTTGGATTCCGTTGCGGATTCCTCGGGCTGTTGCATATGGAAATCATTCAACAGCGACTGGAAAACGAATCCGACATTGATCTGGTACAAACCGCTCCCAATGTGACTTACGAGATCGTCAACAAGCGGGGTGAAACAATCAGCATCCACAAGCCACAGGATGTACCTGACCCCGGTGACATCGAAGAATTTCGGCAACCAATCGTGAGATGCAGCGTGATTGTTCCGAATGACTTCATCGGTGCCGTGATGAAACTGTGTCAGGAACGAAGAGGAATTCAACAGTCACAGGAATACCTCGGTGCCCAGCGGGCCATGATTACCTATCACATTCCGCTCGCAGAAGTCGTCTATGACCTGCACGACAAAATCAAGAGTTGTACCCGAGGCTATGGAACACTGGACTACGAAATGGTCGGCTATGAAGCCGCCGACCTGTGCCGTCTGGACATCATGGTCAACGGCAACCGAGTCGACGCTCTGAGCGTCGTCTGCAACCGTGCTGATGCCGATCGACGGGGAAGAGCCGTCGCCAAAAAGCTGAAAGCTGAAATCGAACGGCACATGTTCGAGGTGGCCGTGCAAGCAGCCATTGGTAGTCGCGTGATCGCCCGCGAAACCGTTCCCGCCATGCGTAAGAATGTGACCGCCAAATGCTACGGTGGTGACATCACCCGAAAACGCAAGCTGCTGCAAAAGCAAAAGGAAGGCAAGAAACGCATGAAGGCAATCGGCAATGTCGAGATTAGCCAAAAAGCTTTCATGGCCGTCTTGAGCGACAACGAACAGGACTGAACGGCAACGGGCAAGCATGGTTTGAAAGCCAAACCATGGTTAACTGCCGAACAGCGGGCCCGAACTCGACAGGCGGAAACCTGCATCGCTGGCAATTGACCTTCAAGAGCCTCCGATTGTCTGGCTGATTCACCATCAAGGGCATGCGGAACGATTGTGGCGACCAATTTCGCCCGCAAAACGACAATTCCGTCCTCCCAAGCATGAGACAAAAAACAGCAAGGGGATAATTCACGCCTTAGCTCTGCGTTAGAGTGCAACTCCCGTGCAACGTAATGAGGACGATTTAACAATACTAGCAATGTTGCGTGAAGACTCTTACTCTCTTCTCATTGACCCCAGCAGCACAGTGCTGCAAGTTGTTTTTCTGCTAACTCGCGTGTCATTGATTGGTGCTCACTTTAAGTGAGTAAGGCGGCCAAACAAGACACTCAGAGGATTCTTCCGTTGAGTCTTCGCAGCGCGAGCGCAAATGAGATTTAATTCCCATCAGGAGAGAGTTGTGACTCGTTTTAAACGCCTTATTTCTTCCGGGGCAGCATTATGTCTGTTGCTTACCCTGTCCCTGACCACTCTGGCTCAGGATTCAAGTTCTGAAACGCCGGCAGCTGAAACGCCGGCAGCCGAAACGCCGGCAGCTGAAACGCCGGCAGCGACCGTTGAGAAAGTGGTAGCCGAGGATTCGCCGCCACTGGGCGCGCTTCCCGCCGCAGTCGATCAAGATCCCAGTGCCTATTCAAGTGATTCCTACATCGCTTCAGAGGGTTACTCGACCTTCACGGTCAACAATCTGTGGATCTGTATTTCCGCGGCACTCGTCTTCATCATGCACCTTGGTTTCACAACGTTGGAAAGTGGCCTGACGCAGAAGAAGAATGCCGTCAACATTATTTTCAAGAACCTTTGGATCGTTTGCACCGGCGTGCTGCTGTATGCCATTTGGGGATTCAATGCGATGTACCCAGGTGTATATGATCCCGGAGACTTGGCCAACTCGGATTGGAATGGCTACTTTGCGACCGGAAGCTGGTTTGGTCAATCGCTGAACGATACGGCGATGACGACTGCCGCGTACAACCCCGGATATACATGGTGGGCAGATTTTATTTTCCAGGCGATGTTTGCCGCGACTGGTGCAACGATTGTTTCGGGTGCTGTCGCCGAACGCGTCAAATTACCGACGTTCATGCTCTTTTCGACATTGCTGGTGGGCATTGCCTATCCAATCACGGGGAGTTGGAAATGGGGCGGTGGCTGGCTCGATCAAATCGGCTTCTATGACTTTGCCGGTTCCAGTGTGGTACATGCTTTCGGCGGTTTCGCTGCCTTGGCCTGCGTGATCATTCTGGGTCCACGCCTGGGTAAATACACGCCTGATGGAATCAGGCCCATCGTCGGCCACAGCATGCCACTGGCCGCCATCGGTGTCTTTCTGTTGTGGCTGGGCTGGTTTGGCTTTAACGGTGGATCCGTTTTGTCAGCCGATCCAAAAGCGGTTTCGTACGTGTTCGTGACAACCAGCTTGGCGGCCTGCGCGGGGGCGGTAACTTCGATTGTGATGTCATGGACTCTTCTCAAGAAGCCAGACGTATCGATGGCCCTCAATGGCATTCTGGCAGGTCTGGTTGGCATCACTGCCGGCGCCGACACGGTAAGTGAATTCAACTCGATTCTGATCGGTGGAATCTCGGGGCTGATTGTGGTGGTCGCCATTCTTGCCTTGGACAAGATTCGTCTGGATGATCCCGTTGGCGCGATTTCAGTGCACGGTATCTGCGGCGTATGGGGCACCATAGCGGTAGGAATTTTCTCTTTCAACCAAGACCACACCATTGCAATTCAATCGCTGGGTACTCTTGCCATCGGTGGCTTTGCTTTTGTGTTCTCTCTTGCTGTGTTCGGCATCCTGAAACTGACCATGGGCGTCAGGGTATCAGCTGAAGACGAAGCCCAGGGACTTGACCTTTCCGAGCACGGAGCCCACGCCTACAAGCTCGATTGATCGACGAGGATCGCTTGAGTCGGTAATGGCACTCGATTCTAAAAACGTCCGCGGTCCACAAGGATCGCGGACGTTTTTTGTTGCCAGCGTCGGGTTCAGCGTATGAAAGCCGTATTT
>JAPKCI010000288.1 GCA_028823035.1 Rubripirellula sp. | reverse complement strand
CTGGAACTGGTGTACCGCTGGAACTGGTGTACCGCTGGAACTGGTGTACCGCTGGAACTGGTGTACCGCTGGCTCTGGTGTCACTTTGTAATCCAAACGCGGCACTGCTCACCAAGGTTGAAATGGTTGAAGCACCTTTAACCTACCCTTTAAAAGCCAATGAATCAAACTTCATAGCTGTTGGTCATTGCACATCGCGATTTGCTGGATCAACGTACACGGGTTCAGGTAGCGTTTCTGGTTTGCGGATGACCGTCGCCTTGATGATGGAATCAGGAGGCTGGACGATTTCATCTTTTTCCTTTTTCTTATTCGGATCGATGCGACGGAGTCGCGAGATGGCGTCCATTCCTTCGATCACGCGTCCAAACACCGTTTGCTCTTTCGTGGCCGACACCATGGGCAGAAACAGAATGGTAAACTGGCTACTACCGGAGTTCGGGAAGAATTTTCCCGTGTCATCTACTGGGATCTTGGCCATCAGTAGCGACCCACGCAGGCTATGGCGTGCATCTTCACGTTCGTGCTCGTCCTTCAGGAACTTACCAGAGTGGCCCAGTCCATTTCCCGATGGATCTCCTGTCAGAGCCAGCTTGTCCTGAATCACGAGCGGGAAGTCCATGCCGTCATAAAACTTCTCGTCGACAAGCTTGATGAAATGGGACACGGCCGATGGAGCTTCGTTTAAGAACAACTCAAGAACCACATCTCCCTTTGTGGTCTTCAGAAGTACTCTCGGCAAGTTGTCCTCGGCGGCTTCCTTCTCCCTGATTTCCTTTTCCAGCTTGTAGTGTTTTTCGTGTTCATCCATGAAAAAGCTAAGCGCTGCGTCTGTCTTGTCGAACTCCTCGTCGCCGAGGATTTCCGGTTTTTGCAGAATGTCATAGATTGTCTTGGCAATTTTGAACTCGCCTTGCACCACTGCGGAACGAGCGGCCGCTTTCCAAATGTATTCCAGCTGGGAATTGTTATCGATCAGCAGGGTAGCACCGTCGAGTGTCGGTCGGTCATAGATGCTGTTGTCGAAGCGATGCTGGATCATGGTTACGAGGAACGTGATCGCATCCTCGTCGAATTGACCTATCATGGTCAGCGACAAAGCTGCCTCGAAATTTTCATCTAAACGTTGTTGGACGATGTCTCGCTGTTCAAAAAAACGTGTGCGAGCGGCCTTGGTGCGGACTTCACGATTCAGATAGCGGACAAAGGTTTCCCGTTGGTCTGCAACAGCTGTGGCAAGGTTTGCCCGGCTCTGGTTGTAGGCTGTGACTCGATTTTCCAGTTCCGCCAAGTATTCAGGTGTCTGCACAAATTCCTTCTGCAGCTCAGCGGAATCCTTGAGGTCCGCGGGGGGCGTATCGCCAACGGTGGGTTGGTCGGTGGGCTGGGTATCTGCTGGGATTGCAATTGCAGGTGGGACAGTGGCTTTGGAATCCGCTGCTGGGTCGGCGGTTTGCTGATCCGTCTCCGGTGGTTGTGCTGAGACATCTTCCTGTGCTGAGACATCTTCCTGTGCTGAGACCCGCGTTGCTGAAGCCACCATTGACAGCGCCAAAATTAGTGCAGCAGTGAAAAAGGTAGGGCGGGCGAGCCAAATCATGTGAATTGCTGGGGTGTGAGAGAATGGAGTCTGTTCGAAGTACGCTGCTGGAGCCATTTGCGTTCGATTGACCATGCTGCTGATTTTGAGCGAAAAAGCTTTTCTTGGGGATGGTGCTGGAATTGGTCGGTGGCAGCTATACTCTGAACCATGAATTCACAGCGAAACCGAAAAATTAGCCGCAGCCATGGCAGCGGCGGACACAGTTCTGCCGGATCCTCGAAATCAAGCAAGCCAACCAAGTTGCGAGTGATTGGTGGTGATATGGGGGGACGGATCATCCACTATCATGGGGCGGATTTCACACGGCCCATGAAGGACAATATCCGGGAAAATCTGTTCAATATTCTCGGGAAAGCTGTTCGAGGTGCGGTTTGCTTTGATCTTTTTGCCGGTACCGGTGCCATGGCATTCGAGTCGCTCAGTCGCGGGGCTGTTTCAGCCGTGCTCGTCGAGCAAAATCGACAGGCAGTGAAATACATCAATAAGACTTCCGAATCGCTCGAGGTCGTATCACGACTGCGGGTCCTGGCAGCAGATACCTTCCGCGTCGCAAGCACCCTTCTGGCGGCTCCTCAGGATGATACGCCTTGGATTGTCTTCCTGTGTCCCCCCTACATCCTCTGGGAAGAATCACTCGAACCCCTCAACCAAATCATCCAAACCACGCTTGACCATGCACCACCTGGAAGTGTTCTGGTGGCGGAGACTGAAAAGAAATTCGACGCCGCCAAGCTGCCTGCCGGGGAATGGGATTTTCGCGAATACGGCGGAACGCGTCTCGCATTCATCGAGCCCGCCATGCGATGCGGGTTGCGAATGTGAAGCCCCGCTGATGGCTGCTGCTGCCGGGTTGGCCAAACATTACGCCTGAATTTAACGCCATTTGCGAGATCTTCCTTGCGTATCCTTCCTGTCTTGCCTCGTTGGTCTGCCGTGACTTGCGTTTGCTGATGGGTCTGAGGTATCAAGAAATCCATCCGAACTGCTTTTGACCCGATTAATGGATTTTGTGATCGCTCATGTCACGTTTTTTCTTCGGCATGTTGACTGGTGCCGCCATTCTGTATGTCGGCATGCATTACCACTTCGTCAGAGGTGACGCTGGGGTCTTTCTGGTCCCCAAGACGGAAAGCACGATTTCAGATACCTATGTAGATATTCGTAAATTCAGTCTCGAGCAGTGGAAGGGGCACAGGCCTCTAGGCGAAGCGATTATGGCGAGCAATCAACAGCACTTGCTGGAGGAAACGCCACCGTTGGCGTTTCGTGATAAGGTTCAAGGTTTGGTCGACGGAATTTTGAGCCAATGAGCCTGAGTAGCCGCAGGTTGATCAGTTGATCAGTTGATCAGTTGATCAGTTGACGGGATGCTGACGGTCCAACGGGTGGCCGGCGTTTCAGAATGCATCAGCCGCTTTCCTTAACTGTACGACTCACGAGGACATGTGAGCGCCGTTGATTGGTTTGCGGATGTTCTGATCATGTTGGCAATGTCTGTCTTTGGGTTTTCGGAGTCGTGCCTGCCAAGTGTGATGGCTGTTGATTACCCAAGATTAAAATGAGTTGACGTCTGTGTGACTGGCGGGGTCATCCCTGTAGTTCGCCAGTCGAACCAGTCAAAAGTCTCAGCTGATGCAACCGTCAAACGCGTCACCCTTTGTGCTTGAGGCACGACTGGTTTCGCACGCCTGACTGTTTCCGCGTGCATGACCGTTCTTTTCTTTAGCATTGCGCCACGACTTGCGATGTGATGTGTTCAGATTTGGGTCCAGATTTGGAGGTCAGGCAACCGATTGCAAACTTTGTTAGCCTTCGCCTCCCGGTGGCAGTGTAGGAATCCAATACTCATGTCCATTTATCGTAACCGTTACTTCCTGGCGGGAATTCTGTTGATCCTGCTGGGAATACAATTCCGTATGGTCGACTCGTTTGTTTTAAATGAGCAGGCGACTCGGGCACTCGCTCGTGTATCCAAGAGTGGTGCTGTTGCTGACAATTCCAGTGTCAGTTCTGTGATGCTTGGAATTCATCCTAACCCGACAAAACGCGTGGATCCACCACGTTGGCTTGGTCTGGCAATGATCACCGTCGGTGCAATCGTGAGTTTTCATGCGATTGCAATTCCCAAGCATTGATCTCGGAATGGCCGTTTCCCGATGCATGTTGCGAGCCATCAGGTTGCACAAGGATGACCAGTTTGTGAGTGTTTTTAATGATCCGAAATCAATGTGCTGGGTTGGATGAACAAACGCCTCGACCGACTAGCCTTGACTGCTGCGAGCATGTTGATTTGAATTTTCTGTTTTGAAAAGTGATAAGACCATGACCATGACAATGACGCTGACAGCGGCGTTCCTAATCAGTTAAACGCGGTATCCGAATTTCCCTCCCACCGGATACCGCACGGATCGGTCGCGTACAGAACCTACCCTCCCTTCTGCACGCGACCGATCCAACCCGCACGGGGCCATGCAGCAACGATCTCTGACTTGCCTGAACGTAGGTATGATAAGAGTGAATGATCGCGTGGTAACGGGTGGCTGGTTTTGTTCTCGTATTTCCGAACACGTATTTTGATGGCCAAACATGGTTTTTTTTTCACTTGCCACCAACTCGGAACATCAACATTCGACCGGCGATCACCTTCGTTGCCGTGTGCGATGGTTAGGGCAGAACTTTCAACTGGTGATGGTTGTAACATTGATGATGTTTGCGACCTGCAGTAGTTCTGCTGTTCTGGCTGTCGATACAGATGGATCGCCCGCGGGAACCGTTACCGATGCTTCTGGCAGTGCTGGGTCACTACTGGGTTACGGACAACTGCGAGAGGGGACCCGCGTTCCTTCGACTGTTGGCACCATTGTTGCGCTTGGTCCACGGCGTTGGGCGTTTGTTACAGCCGAAAAGCCAAAACTTGGCAACGGGACCAAGGTTACCGAAAGTGAATCGCTGAAAATTACCGTGACACAGCAAAACGGGACGACAACTCGAAGAGTCGACTCGCTGACACTATCGGTCGACTCGTCTCAGAAAAGCTTTGGCGTCGGTAGAACGCGCGGCCTCCTGAATGAGGATGCCCTGAACGCCTCAGGAGAGCAGAAGGGAAAACAGGATGACGGCACCCACTTGGTATTGATTGCAGAGAACCTGATGCTGCAGAGAATCGTTGAAGCTATTCGTGAAGATGAACTCGACACATCTTGGGAAGTGACAGGTAAGGTCACGGAATACTTTGACGAAAATCGCTTGACGATCATCACCGCTCAAAGAGCTGAATCGAAGGATTTGATGCCATCCCCGACTCGTTGACTATTGTTCATTCGGAACGTGGTTTTCCGGTTAACGAAAATATGACGGGACACCTCCACTGAATCACAGCTTTCGGCATTGTGTGATTCTGTGGCACGTTGTCGAGCAGGGTCCCGCCTGCTAGATTGCCGGAACTGCAACGGGGGGGTGAGGCTAGGGAATAGTGTCAATAAAAGCCGCCGTTGTGAATTCAATTCGTCGCTTTATTGTGCGGGTCTATGAGTCAGGTAGAGTTAAGCAAAACGGGGATGGAAGAGCGAGTCCGGTTGGTCTCGCTTTGTCCTGATCATCTGAACACCTTGGGTGCTTCCCGGGATGTGCAAGCCGTCTTGGCCGATCTCGGCGAGGAAGCAAGCGCCAGCAGTGTCCCGCATATACTGTCTGTTGATATGTCTGCTATTGAACGGATCACCAGTATTGGGCTGAATGAATTGATTGGGCTGAATAGCCAAGCTCGCAATCTAGGTGTGCGTTTAGTGTTGCTGGATGTCCGCTCTGTTGTTCGCGATGTGTTCAAACTAACGCGACTTGAACGGATGTTCGACTTCGGTGCCTCAGGGGCCAGCAGCTAGAAGGCTGTTGTCGTGCTCTAGCTGGCCTGTTGTCGTGACTGAGACTGCCGCTCGCGGAAATAGCGATTGAATCTCCGCCGACCGCTAGAACTGCTGCAGGAAGCGGAGATCGCCGCTGTACAGGTCACGGATATCGGTAATGCCGTGCCGTCGCATACAGAGTCGCTCTACGCCGAGGCCAAAGGCGAATCCACTGTACTGTTCGGGGTCGTAGCCAACGGCTTCAAACACGGCGGGATCGATCATGCCGGCGCCTCCAAACTCAACCCATGAACCGTTCCAGAAGAAGTCGACTTCAACGCTTGGTTCAGTGAATGGAAAAAAGGAGGGACGGAAACGGATTTCGACGTCATCACCCAAGTAGTTGGTCGCAAAGACACGAATCACCGTCTTCAGATTCGCCATGGTGACATGCTTGTCAACCAACAGGCCTTCCATCTGATGAAACATTGGAAAATGCGTTGCATCCGGATCGTCAGGCCGATAGACCCGGCCAAGTGAAATCACCCGGACCGGCGGTTTCTGATTCTCCATGACCCGGATCTGGACGGTGCTGGTTTGGCTGCGAAGAAGCTGGCTACCCTCGGTGTTGCGATTCCCACCACTGCTCTTGGCGGTGGCCAGATAAAAGTTATCCAGTGGATCGCGGGCGGGGTGATCTTCGGGGATATTCAGCGCCACAAAGTTGTGCCAGGGATCTTCTACTTCGGGACCCTCGGCAGCCTCAAATCCCATCCGTCCCATGATTTCCATCAGGTGGGTGATGGTCTGGGTCACCGGGTGAATGTGGCCGATGGTGGGGCGGTTACCCGGCAGGCTGGGATCGAACGTTGGGTCAACGCCAGCAGTGCTGCCGCTAGAAAGTCGCTCTTTGGCGGTATCGAAGGCAGTCTGAACGTTGGACTTGAACTGATTCAGTCGCAGTCCGGCCGCTTTGCGGTCGGACTTGTCAATCGACCCCATTTGCTTTTGAACATCACGGATGGCACCGCTTTTTTGCCCGAGGTAACGGACACGGGCAACCTCAAGCGAATCAGCATCGGATGATGTTTCGAAGGCTGCAGAAGCCTCGCCTTCTAACGCATCCAGGGTCGATAAGAAGTCCTGAAGCGACATGAGCTATGCTGTCGCGGATTCCGCGAGCGTTTCCTTGACTTTGTCGCAAATGTCCTTAAAGCCAGCCGCGTCGTTGATTGCCATCTCGGACAGGGTCTTGCGGTCCAATTCGATGTTGGCAAGCTTCAAGCCGTAAATGAACTCACTGTAACGGATACCGTGCTGCCGGGTTCCGGCGTTGATTCGAGTAATCCAAAGCTTGCGAAAGTCACGCTTGCGGACGCGACGGTCGCGGAATGCATAGACACCACTTCTGAGCAGCGTCTCTTTGACGGTGCGGATCAGATTACCACGTCCGCCGCGATAGCCTTTTGCTCGCTTGAACAGACGTTTCTTTGACTTGTGTCTTGCTGAACCGGTTGTGGTACGCATGGTTCGTTCGTTCCTATTTTACTTGATTGATTACTTGATTTTCCAACTCAGGTCCCAGAACCATTCCCACGATCAGGGGATGGACTGAAGTTTTACCCAGCCAGATTGAAGGAACCTTCCTTCAGGGGGATCACATGATTCGGACGACGTTTCCAGGGTGTTTCCCAACAGCGACCGCATCATTCAACGCAGACAAGTGTGTCCATCGCAGTGACATTCTCACAGCAGAGCCAGAGAAAGTCGAGGTCTGCTAGTAGCTGTTTCCGTTCAAGGCAGCGTGAATGGTTTGTTCCATGCACTTGTCGACCGAGGTTGTTCCACGCAAATTACGACGTCGCTTGGCCGAAACTGCCTGTGCAAGGTGGCTGGTTCCGCTGCTGCGGTGCATTGCTTTGCCCTTGGCAGAAAGCCGAAAACGCTTTTTGGTGCCCTTATGCGTTTTCATCTTCGTCTTGCCTTTAGCCTTGGTCATCAATCTCGCCCGAGTGGGATGTCGTTAAATCTATATCTGCGGTGCATTTACGGAAGGGGGAAAGATAGCGGAGCAGACCAAAGTTGGGAAGTCCTAATGCAGCAACCTGATCGGATCGAACAAAAGTCTCTGTTGTCAGCCGAAAAGGATGTTCACGCTGGCGAAAATCCCCCAAACCGCCAAAACCGTTGGGTTTATGAGCCCCGATCGCTGGTAAATCGGTCAGCCGGACACGCTGCGGGCAGTTTATAGCTCAAAACAACTGGAAATAACTGTCGGCCTGAACCTATGGATGGCTGACGGTGGTGGCATCCGCGGGCGGCGACACGGTTTTGGGTGCCTGATCTGGACTTGGGCCGTGGCATCTGGACTTGGGCAGTACGTCTGGCCGTGGCATCTGGCTCGGGGCGCGGA
>JAPKCI010000287.1 GCA_028823035.1 Rubripirellula sp. | reverse complement strand
GGTTATCTGGACTGGTTATCTGGACTGGTTATCTGGACTGGTTATCTGGACTGGTGGCTTGGGGTAAAGCCGTCAGTTTGCTGCGCTAACGCCATTCACTGCACCAGTCTTTGGTGTGAACACCGCTGCGAATCCGCCACTCACGAAGTTCGGTCAACAGATCTTGTTTCACTGTTGTCGCACCAGGATCATCCCACAGATTGTTGACTTCGTTTGGATCTGCCACCAAATCAAACAATTGGCCATGAGGTTCATCAAGAAAATGAACGAGTTTGTGCGTTGTGCTGCGTACCATCGTCATGAACTCGCAACCGGTCAAAATTGCGTCTTTAACCTGTTCACAGTAAACGTGAGATCGCCCCCTGAATGAATCAGCTGTAATTGGGTCAAGGGCTGCGTTCAACGACCGGGCCTCCCAGTCGGACGGTGGCGTGATTCCAGCCCACTCGAGAATGGTGGGGCCAAGATCCATTTGCTGCACAAGGGGAGCAATCGTTCGGGGTTTACCAAAACGCCCGGGAGCCCAGACGATCATCGGTACGCGAGTGATTTGCTCGTACATCGTCCATTTTTGGCTATGGCCGTGGTCGGTGAGGCAGTCACCATGGTCGCTGGTGAAAATCAGAATCGAGTTGTCGAGATATTCATTACGTTCCAGGGCGTCGATGATCTCTCCTACCTTTTCGTCGATCATGGTCACATTGGCGAGATAGTAGGCTCGCTGTCGATGCCGCTGTTCGCTCGTCGGTGTCAGATCCATGATCACCGAATCATGGTCGATTTCCTGATTGTGAACCCGCAATTCTTTTAAGGCTGGGGGTTGGTTGTCGAGTTCATCCTGAGTCACTTCCAGTAATGGCAACTCTTTCTTGAGGTAGGGCTCTGCATACCTGCCGATGGGGTCATAGGGTGGATGCGGACCGGGGAAACCAATTTGTAGAAATAGCGGTTTCATTCGAGGCTTGTTGTCAATCCACCACGTGGCCATGTCACCAACGAATACATCCGGGTGCGTGTCCTCAGGCAATTCCCAATCAAACGCTCCCAATGCCGAATCGTAATCCGATCGCTTGCGATACTGCTCGCGTTGCTGTTTGACCAAGCCGCGATAACGCAAGGCACGATCCCATTCATCAAAGTAATAACGCCCCTCGAGGTAGCGATCCTTGTTTTCGACAACAAACCGCTCGTGGAATCCAAGTTCGGTCTGAAACGGCCACGAATGCATCTTGCCAATGTTGGTGCAGTAGTAGCCGGAATCATTCAGGTGCTGAATCCAACTACGCCGCCATGCATCAGCGTTCTTTAGAATCCCCGTGGTGTGCGGGTAGTATCCTTTGAACAAACTGGCACGCGCCGCCGCACAGGAGGCTGCGGTTACATGGCACTGATCAAAAGAAATACCCTCTCTTACCAACCGGTCCAGATTGGGAGTGTCCATGTGCGAGTAGCCAAGTTCAGCGATGGTGTCGTATCGCTGCTGGTCGGTAATGATGAAAATGATATTGGGTCGATCATCATTAGGGACTGGCTTGTGGACAAACATGTTTGGGGCTCGGCTGCGGTGGTGATGGGAAACGCGAACGCAGGGTCTCGCCAGATTCCGTGACAGAGTTAATCGTGACGGAAGGCGCTCAACTTGGCACCATCTTGCTAAGCACCCAATATCGGAGTTAACGGTATTTGATCCAAGGGGGCTGGTTCCCGTCGCCATTCTATCTGGTTCTCGTTACCATTCAGTTCGACGCGATGGAAACTCGATTTGGAACAATGCCATGCGAATTATCGCGATCGGAACCCGTCGACAGCCCCGTTCAGGTAGTGGGGTACGCCGGGATTGGTTGGAAACGGCCATTCGGGGTGACGCCTCAACTGAGATTGGGTCTATAATCTCATTCAACCTCCTTTGACCTTCTCCTCAGTTTCTACGCATGACTGTCGCACTTTTTGTTCCCTGTTATCTGGATCAGTTCTACCCGGATGTGCCGATTGCAACCTTGGAGTTACTGGAGAGGCTGGGCGTCGATGTTGTCTATCCGGATGGGCAAACGTGTTGTGGACAGCCAATGGCGAACACGGGTTGCAATGCCGAGACTGAGCCGGTCGCTAAACGCTTTGTCGAAATGTTTGCCGAGTACAAAGCCATCGTCTGTCCCTCTGGTTCTTGCACGGCCATGATTCGGCACCATTATTCAGAATACTTTGACGATGACGATCCGCAGTACAATCACGTTTGCAATAATACGTTCGATTTGTGTGAATATCTGCATGACGAATTACAGTTGCGTGATTTGGACGTGCAATTCCCGCACCGTGTATCGCTGCACAAGAGTTGTCATGGTTTACGGGAACTGCGACTGGGTCCCTGTAGTGAGTCGATGACCCCACGGGTCGATAAAGTTCGGAGTATCCTTGAACTGGTTGGCGGCATCGAATGGTGCGAACCTGAACGCAGTGATGAATGTTGTGGGTTTGGCGGGACCTTTGCGGTTAACGAACCGGATGTGTCGGCATCGATGGGACGCGATCGCATCGAAGATCACGTCCAGGCAGGCAGCGAGGTGATGGTCTCGTCTGACATGAGTTGTCTGATGCACCTACAGGGAATCATTCGTCGTAAGAAACGGCCTATCCAGGTGATGCACGTTGCACAGATTCTTGTCGGTCGCCCTCTACGGGGCTAACTTTTTTCTCTTCAAGCCTTACTTTGGAATGGTGCTGCAGTGAAGCTTCCCATTGTCGATCATCCCACCGCTGCACATGATTACATCGCCGATGATGAACGATCTCAATGGCACGACAAGGCTCTGTGGTTCATACGTAGCAAGCGAGATAAGCAGGCTCATGACGTTCCTGAATGGGAATATCTGAGGACCGTCGCCTCCCAAATTAAAACCCATACGATTGCGAACCTCGGTCGTTACCTTGCTGAGTTTGAGAAGAACGCGACCGCGTTGGGAGCCATCGTTCATTGGGCTGCAGATGGGGACGAACATAACGCGATCGTTCTCGGAATTCTAAGAAGACACGAAACACATCGGATCGTGAAAAGTAAATCGATGCTGACCGAAGAGTGTGGCTTGAACCACTATCTGGAAAACAACGGCATCGATGTTGTTGATACCGACTTGGGAGAACGGATCGTTCAACTCAGAGAAGAAACCCCCAGCCATATTGTGCTGCCTGCCATTCACATCAAGAAAGAGGAAGTCGGCGAAACCTTTCATGAACATCTGGGAACCGACAAAGGTGCTTCGGATCCGCAGTATCTTACTGAAGCTGCTCGCGGCCACCTGCGGGGGAAGTTTCTCTCTGGCGAAGTCGGAATCACCGGGGTCAACTTTGCGATTGCTGAAACCGGTGGTTTTGTCGTGTGCACCAATGAGGGAAACGCTGACTTGGGCGTTTCGCTGCCTCCTGTGCACATCGCCTGCATGGGCATCGAGAAGTTGGTTCCCCGCTTTGAAGACTTGGCGGTCTTTACCCGCCTGCTTGCGAGGTCAGCCACCGGGCAGCCGATCACCAGCTATACATCCCATTTTCATGGTCCACGCGATCAAAACAGCGAACTGCACATTGTCTTGGTGGACAATGGCCGCAGTCGCTTACGCGAAAGTAAAGCCTTTCGTGATGCACTGCACTGCATTCGCTGCGGTGCGTGTATGAATACCTGTCCGGTTTACCGACGCAGTGGAGGCCACAGTTATCAGGCAACGGTGCCGGGGCCGATTGGCTCGATTCTGTCACCGATTCGGGATGCAAAAAACTACAAAAGCCTGCCCTTTGCCTGCAGCCTTTGTGGGTCTTGCACCGATGTCTGCCCAGTCAAAATCCCGCTTCATCATCAGTTGCTCGCCTGGCGAAAAGAGTTGGTGGGAAAACGCTTGGTGTCGTTCGGTAAGCGGCTCAGCATGAAGGGAGCCTCGGTGCTTTTTTGTTACCCCATCCTGTTTGCCACTGCCGGAAAGATCGGACGCACCGGTTTGAAATGGGCGCCCCGTTGGATGACACACAATCGCTTCAATAAATGGACGATCGCACGCGAGTTGCCAGAACCACCTGCGGAGAGCTTTCGTGCGTGGTACCATCGAAATCGGAAGGGCTAAGTGATGTTACCAAATCGATCAGAGAACGCTGACGCGATTGCGACCACATCCAGCCGGCGAGCGATCATGGACCGACTGGAAAGCAGTCTGGTGGATGGCCCCGAGTTGCCTGTTGTTGATCCCAAACAACTGACTGAGTTTGAGGATCCCCTGGAACATTTTGCTTCGATGTTACGGATGGTGGGCGGGCAAGTTCACCTGATTGACGGCCCCGAAGAGGCGGTCGCGATTCTCGAAGCCATCCCGGTGTTCGCAGCTGCTAAAAGAGTCGCATCATTGGTCCCCGAGATTACTCAGGGTAACGTCGACATAAGTATGATTGATGACCCTCATTCGCTTGCCACGCTGGATTGGACCATTGCCCAAGGAGAGTTTTGCGTGGCGGAAAACGGTGCGATTTGGATTGATGGCAACACTCTGCCGCATCGTGTCATGCTGTTCATTCCGCAATATCTGGCGATCGTCGTTTCTCGTAGCCAGATAGTGCATCATATGCATCAGGCGTATGCCCGCGTCGGCAAACCTCCGCATACGTTCGGAATCTTTGTGTCAGGGCCCAGCAAGACGGCCGACATTGAACAAAGTTTGGTGCTCGGGGCGCACGGGTGTCGTGCCTTGCAGGTGTTCATGACCGCCTGATCCGATCACCCCGGTGATCGAGATGAGCTTGGCCAGAGGGCTACCTTGCCAGGTCAGCCATGAACAGGCCGATCAGGTACTGCCGCGATCGGGTACTGCCGCGATCGGGTACTGCCGCGATCGGGTACTGCCGCGATCGGGCGTGGAAGTCTCAGGTGGGTCCACTTTGGCCATCGGGAAGCGGCGGAATGGAAGTTCGACTTGGAGCGTCTAGAATGAGCTTCAGTGCCATCCGTCAACCATTTTGCCCGCTCGATATTTCCCCGTGCAGAATTTCAGAATTTCAGAATTTCAGAATCCAGTTTCTGGCGTTCAGAGGTTAACTGATCAACTTCATGCCAGTACTCGATTCCATCATCATCATCTGGATGCCAGCAGAGGCGTGCAGCACGTCGGTTGATCACTGTAGGAAAGTCAACGGAGCCGTCGAACGGGATGTGTGGTTCCACACCCAGAGCGTGAAGTTCACGAACGCAGGCTTGCAGTTGCTCTTCTTCAGCCACAAGTGAACCTCGGATGTCAGCCAATTCTTCTTGGTAATCGGGTTGGTTGATGGTCTCAGGCAACTGGTCGATGGCATCCAGCCTTTCTCGCTTGCATTCCACCGTCTCATTCAAGTGTTCCATGTCGGCTACGATCCGTCTGACCAATGGCAGCATCTTGGCAGCGGTGTCAGCTGTGAACGGCTGGCCAATCGCAGGTTGCGGTCGGTCGTCGGGGTTTTGGATCGCGTGGACCATGAAGTTTCAGCTGACAGGGTTAGAGGGGCGAGCGTTGCAGGGTAGCCAAAGTCTGCCGTGCAATGAACTCTATGCTATTACGACGACTGCAGCAGCGAAAGAGTTCTCAGAGGAACCGTCTGCTCTCGACTGTTTTTTACCGGATAGAGTTGAATTGGACGGATTTGAGGCGTTGCGGGATCTTTTTAGGGGATCTTACAACGCCGGATAGTGACAGCGGGATAGTGACAGCAGGATAGTGACAGCAGGATAGTGAGAGCAGGATAGTGAGAGCAGGATAGTGAGAGCAGGACGGACGGCAGAGACGACAGCCGGAACAGGTGTCTAGTCCATGAGGGGAGGGACAGATATAACCCGAAAGGTGTATTGTTTCACCCCATGCCAGAACTGCTCGCGGACCGAGGATCGAGTGTGTGATTGCAGTTTTGAGGGGTTTTTCCGATTTGTTTGGGCATTATGCGGGTTCAAAGGTCAAAATCTGGCACTTGTCAAGCCGTATTTCCTTGACGCGCCCATTTTTTGGCATAGAGTTGAGGGTGTCAGGAAGAGGCGAACGCATAATGTAAATCGTTCCCAAAAACAACCGGCTTACGTGGCGGTGATTCTAGGACCCGAAGACAAGTAGGGTTCTTGCCGCACTTTGACGCTGTAGGCACGCAATTTATTGAAATGAATTGGGCCGGTTAGAAAGGACTAAATCATGCTTGTTTTATCGAGAAAGAAAAACGAAAGTATCGTGATCAACAACGACATAAAGATCGTTGTTGTCGAAATTCGTGGCGACAAGGTCCGTCTTGGGGTGGAGGCTCCTCGTGAGGTGCCGGTCCACCGCCGGGAGGTTTATGACGCCATTCAGCGAAGTTTGGAATCCGGGGACGCCCCCGTAGAATCTTAAATCGCGCTGTCATATGCAACGATGCGAGAACGCATTTTAAGCTTCCGCGAGTCGGTTAATCAAGCGTCACAGAGTTGACGCGGTCCGTCTGTGGGAGCTGTTTTCGTAGGGTACTTGGAATGGCCTGGAAACCCCGGATCCGGCTGATTTTCGCAGCAGACCAATGGTTGTTTTGTTGAACCCTTGACGGGTCTGCCGTCTCTTAGGTAAAACCCGATCCTGATGATGAAGTTTGCTCAAATTTTGAGCGTGCTTTGTCGATCAGAGCTTAAACGGCCCCATCGTCTAATCGGTTAGGACACCGCCCTTTCACGGCGGCAATCGGGATTCGAGTTCCCGTGGGGTCACTTTTAAGGAAACGTAAGAAGCCACAGTGGTATTTTCACTGGGTTTTAGACGTTTCCTTTTTTCGTTTGGGCCCTCATGGCCCCCTAAACTCGCCTGTGTGTTACCACCGAGTCCAGTTGTCGTGGATTTGGATGCGAGTTTGAAGTCCATTTCGGTAACCCGGCTGTCGTGCTTCTTTTCCGTCTTGTCGTCGTGACCAAGCCACGCATCAATCGCGTTTGAACGGAAACCTGCAAATTCTAATTCGTTGCGGCGTGTTTTCCGCATTGTGTTAAACGGCTGCTCCCACGGTACATGGCCAGCACTTTCGATGGTCTTCTTTCCAGTGGGGCCAGGGTTGTAGCCTCTGCCCGTTTCGCGGTCGTATCGATACCGCTGGACACAAAACCGCTGACCATCCGGAGCGGATTCGAAAGCACGGTCCAGGATTGGCCTGATTTCAGGAAACAGAACGCAGAACCGCAAGCCGGTTTTTGGTCGGCTTGCGAATGATTCACGAGAGTACGCATGCGGCTCCGCCGCTATTGCTCGGAACTGCGGACCACACGAAAGCCCCAGACGTTGCTGCGGGCGTTGTGCCCGGCATCCCGGTCCGGCGACCGACAGGACATGGCGGGACCGTACCAACTGCCGCCACGGATCACGTGGCGCAAGCCCGATGTGCCTCGTCTGGGGGCGGTCACGCTGCCTTCTGGGTAATTGCTGCCTTCTGGGTAATTGTCGTGCCAAACATCTTGACACCACTCCCAAACATTGCCGTGCATGTCATACAGCCCCCAAGCATTGGGTAGCTTGCTGCCGACTGGATGTGTCTTTTCGGCAGAGTTTTCACGGCACCAAGCGTAATCATCTAAGTTCGACTCATCGTCTCCAAAACTGAACTGCGTCGTCGTCCCAGCACGACAGGCATACTCCCACTGAGCTTCGGTTGGCAAACGATAAACATTGCCTTCCGCTTTCTCGGCTGGTAAGGCTGATAGCTTGCGGCAAAACTCCACCGCATCGTCCCAACGCACGTTTTCAACTGGATTCTCAGCACCTTTGAAATTGCTCGGGTTGTTCTGCATGACCTGCTCGTAATGAGCCTGTGTGACTTCATGGACACCCATCTTGAATGGTTTTGTGAGCGTTACTTCGTGTGCGTCATCACCTTCAC
>JAPKCI010000286.1 GCA_028823035.1 Rubripirellula sp. | reverse complement strand
ATTGACACAGGCAAGATTGACACAGGCAAGATTGACACAGGCAAGATCGACACAGGCAAGATCGACACAGGCAAGATCGATGCAGGCAAGGTCGATACAGGCAACGTTGTTCGCTGGGTCCGCCCGTTGTCCTGACGGGGAACACGTATCCGGTTGATCTGAACGCGGTCGCGCCCGTGTCCACCGTCAACATTCATGTCAATGCCACGACTGACGCTAAGTCGAATCCGATCGCGTCCCGATTCGCCGAGGACTTGAAGAACAGCAACTCCGCGTGCGTCCACATTCAGGTGGTCATTTCCGCTGCCCCCGGCAACGGTGACCAGATCGGCAGCAATGGCTCGGACGTCAAGGCGGTCGCGTCCCTCGTCTCCGGATGCCAGCACAATGTCCGTCCCGTTTGCTCGTACCTGAATTCGATCATGACCTCGGCCTCCCTCCGCCACAACCCTGCCCGAGTCCACCGCGTTCAGACGAATTCGATCATTGCCGCGTCCCCCGTCGGCGAACACCTCTGATGCTTGCGAAGCCGAAACCATGATCGAATCCCGTCCATCGCCGCCCGTCATGGCAACCGAACCACCGGGGACATTCACATCGGCCTTCAGAACATCTCTTCCCTCATCGCCCGAAGCAAAGATGGAAGCGATGTCGCTTTCAAACACCCAAATGTCATCCCCACCGAGACCGTAACCCTCAAAAAACTCGATATCAGCCGCGATGATGAACTCATCAATCCCCGCGTCAGCCAAGGGCGACGAAACCAGCGCGTTGGGGATAAAGAATCCCTCACCCAGCTCGTTGGTTCCCGCGACGATGACCGCGTTGATAGGCTCATCACGTTGCACCGGCGCTGTCTCAGTCCGATTGTCAGGATCCCGTATTCCGGGTTCCCCAAAAAAGACGACCTCTACACCACCATTATCGCCAAAATCACGAATCAACCATTCGTTATCCAGTCCGTTACGAAACACAAGAGTGTCCCGTGTCCAGAAGACTTCGTCCTGTACATCCAGGCTTGTATTTCGCTCGATCACATCCGACAAGCGAGTCGCCTTGATCTCACCAACAAGTTCCGGATCGTCGATCGCATGTTCGAAATAGAACCGGTCGCCATCCCTCAGACGCGTGAATTGATCCACCAAAATCGTGTAAATCGTTTCACCCGTCATGGCTCCCGGAAGATGATCCTCAGAAATCATTGCAATCCACGGGTCCGCATTGTCGGGCGTTCCGTAGACAAGCTCAAACATTTCAGCGAGCGACTGGTTGGACGTCATTTCGCTGAAGTCCTGCAAACGCTCAAGACCGACGGATTCCCGCAGGGTGTTGTAGTCAGGCAACCCTTGGTCGCGTCCACGCTGAATGTTGATGGCGGCCAAATCGAATCCTGGGCCGTCATTCAGGAAGTTCCGCACCGCATCCACAACCTGACTGTCGACTTCCTGCATGGTTTGCACGGTCAAGCCTTCAAGAACGCCCTCGATCCCCATCGCACCGACGATGTCGGGTCGAAAGAAAGCCTCGGCCAGGGGAATCGCGTCGCCTTCATCGCCAATCAACAATTCATTTGTCAGCGTCGAATGCCCGATCCGGTAGGCTGCTCCTGCAAACTCATTAGAAATCTGGGGGTTGATCGTCGAATCGTAACCGCTGTAAGTCGGGATCGCATTGAATCCAAGCGTACTGGGCAGAAATTCGTTGTAGGTTATATTTTGAATCAAGCCCATCACGACCTGCCGCGCCCTTTGGTAGATTTCCTCATCCACGTCAGGGTCCGATAGATCTAGGTCCGCATACTCCGTTGCTGCGAGGTCGTCCGCGATACGATTGTGTTCACGCACCCAGAGAGTTTGCATCGATGTCAAGCCGATGTTTTCGTTGGCACGTACATCACCCGCCACAAAGAACGCATCAACTGGCGCTGGCACATTGATTAGCCCATCAGTGTTGTAGGGCAGCAACTCACCAACCTCGGTGTCTTGCGATTTCAGCTTTCCTGCTTCGAGTGTCCGAAGAGCCATCGCATGTGAATCATCGCTCCCGTAGACAACACTCCCGTCAATGAAGGCGGTGACGTGATTGATGTACTCTCGAGAATTCGAGATACCGGTTGCTGGATCGTATGGAGAACGGTTGAAAGGAAAACTTTCACTGATGTCCAATGATTCGCTGGGTGTCAGTTGTTCAAAGGGAGCAACGTCAAAGGTACGGTTGATGTCATGATCAAGAAACTGCCCCCACTGGAACCACATTGACGTGATGAATCGGTCATTTTCAATCGACTCTGCCTGCGCCGAAATCAAGTTACTGATCTCACGAGCGTTCATCTGATCGCCGCGTGCTGGCTCACCAACGCCATCTTCGAAGGCAGCTGAAGATAATCGCATGAATTGCTCACCGACCGTCCCCCACTCGGGGTTCAATACATTATTCCCCACACCATCGATGGAAGCGAAGCCATCTGCCGCCAAAAGCTGACGGGATTCAAGAGACTGAATAGAGAGTCTAGTATTTTGACGACGTTTAGATCTTCGATTGCGCATGGCACTTCTCCAACCATCGAGACAGCAAGAATCGACGGCAACGAGACAGGAAAGAGAAAAAGAGACGCGTCGTTCGCGGTTCGGCGTCTACCTAAGAGGAACTTTTTTGATCTTGAATGTCACGGCAACGCGTAAAAATTCTCGATCTTTCCTGTTCGAACGTGGCCTGGCTACGTTAAGAGTCGCATTCAACGGTTAATTAGTCGAATCACGGTGTTGTTCATCCCACCCACGGATCGCAGCAGAAATAATATCCCGTAGTGTCGATCCGTCTCGTGGAATGCGTGCTTGATCGAATCCGTCATAGCGTTGATCGATCTTTCTCAGTTGCTCAATGATCGGCCTGCCCTCTGGACCAAGCGTTTGCAGTACTTTGAGAATCCCGGGCTGCCAATTGCTACCCTTAATAAGCCAAACGCTGTGCTGATAATAGGGTTCCCAATTTTCCAAATAGATCACAAAGTCCCCGATCATTAGCGAATAGACCTCGGGATCAAAGTGCTTGAGGATCATCATGGTCCGGTGGGCCGCTTCGTGCACTCCGCCTGTTCCGTACCCAAGCATCACACCAGGCCGATGCGTTGTTTGTCCCAATTGTTTAATAGACGCCACCATTGTTGCACGATCAAAAGCAACCTTATCGTTCTTGAGAATCGTCCGAAATCCTGAATCGAAGGATGCTCGTTCGAATACGTGTTTCGATTGCGCGTAAACATGGGAAAGCAACTGAAACTCTTCCCCCGATATTGTCCGATGCAAACCGACGATCCCCCAGAAGGCTGCCTCACGAAGATACCAGTCGTCGTGCCGTGTGAATTTTTCAAGTAACGGTAGTTCTTTGCGAATGTCCTCGGGTCTTGCTTGGCCCAGTGCAAACAGAGCACCGTCAATTTCCCACCATGCGGAATCTGGGTCGTTGAGTGTCTTTAGGATCGCAGTCAGAAACTTCTCTGACACAACGCTTGGGTCGATCCTGCCTTTAATTGGGCGACTCCAATTGTCGTAACCTGAAATTGCATCAAATGCAGCGCGGCGAACACGAGCATCGTGATGTTTGCTGGCCTCCGTGAGTGCGGTGATCGCGGTAGAATCATTCATCTCGCCCAACCGCCGTGCAGCCCAAGTCCTGACCAGCGGACTGTAGTGGCGCAGATGCTTTGCGCAAAACTCTACCGTTGCTTCCTGCTTTCGATCTTTCAGCAGCAGCCTGTATACCTCAGAGGGTTCAGAGCTTTCCCTTCCGAAGCCCTCGGCGTCATCGGTTGAAAGGAATTGCAGGTCGCTTTCGTTCCCCCAACGGAACTCTGGCTCTGTGGCCCTAACACTCAATGTTGTAGGTGGCGCACCCGTGATTCGCAGTTTTGCAAGGGGCGCTGTGTAGGTAAGCCCAATAGCCCCCGTGCCCCACTCAAGCCCTGAATACCTTGAATTATCGGGTGGTGTTGGCAAGATCGAAAAACCTCCACCGGGCTGCCGGCAAAGGTCATAGTACCAAGCCAGGCTCTTCATCTGCCGACGATAGTGATCCCTCCGATCCTCGGGTACATGAACCGATGCAAGCCCGCGCCAAATCACATTAAAGCCACCACCGGTATGTCCGAATTCTGGTTGGTAATACGAATCGGTAACAAGCAGGGCGAGATGCCGCGAGGCCGCCCGATATTGTGGCACATCACTCAATAACGAAAACGCACACGACAACATAGCATTGCGTCCGTTCGTGTTGGACCACCACAACTCGCTACGGTGATCTCCGTAGGCGATGCAACCATGACCCGCCATCCGATACATGAGTTTGACGGCGTTTGCGTAAGCTTGCGGGTCAATTTTCAGTCCGCATTCTTGCGACAAAATGAGGGTAATAACAATAGGCAGCCCTGCGTGATTCATCAATCCGCTTTGCACGTATCCGGGGCCAACACCAGCACCATGCCCCCAACCGCCAGCTGCTTGATTTTCGACGCACCAATCACAGAGTTCCTGCAGCCCCGGCAACACCTGCCTGTCACCCGTTCTTAGAAAATACTCGCTCAGCAGAATGCCTTGGTAGCCGAGTTGCCAATTCACGTGTCCGCCAGCGTTTTTACGAGTTTCGGCTAACAGTGATAGTTGCTGCACATGTAGTTTTACATTCAACAGATATGAATCGTCTCCGGTTGAAAGCAGAAACAAACTGGCAAGGCATCCTTGCAAGTTGTCTCGGAAAGGCCGACCACTTTCGAATTGATAGGCACCGCTATCAGCTTGTGAATTAATGATGTATTCCGCCGTTTGCCTGATGATGCTGGCAGATTTACGGCAATCCTCAGGCCAATCATTTCCATAGCCGCCAAGAACTGGCAAGGCGACGGTCACTTTGTGAATACGTCCACCACGACTGACAGTGAGCCCCCATTTTCCATCGTTCGACTCCGCCTCGCCAACGGACTCACCCAACGGAACCCTGGGGTCGGCAACCGCAAGCGATCGTCCACCCGCGGAAACTAGAATATCCCCGGCAGTCAGGTTGGTTTTGGCAGCAGGTGATCCAGCCATGATCGACTTGACCGTAACCTGCAGCTGCTTTTCGATCGAGACATAGATCCCCGAAGGACCAACTGCAAAAGTCGGGTAGACGCGATCCGGACTGAGTTCCTGACCGTAGCAGATGGCAGCCGATGACATCAGAAACAGCAGTAGATAAAAACGCATGGTGAACTCACCTAGTCGAAATGTGGACGGTATCATGCAGCATCACGGCCGTATCTGAATCTCGGACTTTAATGCCTCAATTTGTTTTTCTAGCCCATCGAGTCTTTTCAACAAATCTGGCTGTTCACGACGAATTGCACGTCCGATGCCAGTTGGGTCAAGAAGTTCTTGGACGATCGATTCAATTCTGGCGATCTTGCTTTCGATTTCACCGCCGACATTCCCCTTGTGCAACTCAGCTTCCGTTTTCGGCAGATCGAGTTCCATCTGACGTAACTTTCGATCAAGAGCTTGATGTATCGCAATCTCTTTTAACTCTTTCAAGTTCGCTGTGGCGGCATTCTTCGCTTCGTCGGAATAGCTAACACCTTCGGGGATCGGCCAGTCGTCAGTCCGAAAAGTTTCCAAGGGCAGACGCTCTCGGCCAACCATATTACCAGTCGGCCAATTTGCCCAACCATAACGGACTGCAACCGGGTTCTCGACTAGCTCGCTCCAGACTTCAATCGACCAGGAACCGTCAACTCGCGTGTGCTTTGCCGTGGCTGGGTACCAGCGACGATCGGAGCCAGCAACAATGAACCCCTGAAACGCTGCGTTTCCCTCACGTGGGCAAGGGACGACCTGCCAATAGGCATTACTTTCAATGTGCTTCCACCGCTCATGCACAACGGGGTCAGTATCAAAGAAAAGAAAGATCTTATTGTCCTTTGTTTGCATCGACTGATACTCATTCGCGCGGTGCACAACCTGCTTGCCGTACACCTTCGCCAGAGCCCACAGCGATGCGTATTCAGCGACGGGCAGTTTTTCGGCGGGATGAATGTACGAATTGCCCGTTGGGTAAGTAGCAATCATGTCCGAGTTCGGATCGTTGGCAAGTGATCGCCGCTGTATATCGCGGACAATCGCATAACCCTCAGCAACAGTGGCCAATTCCGGGTCGATTCCAAAGTTGCCCCAACCAGGTTGGCTAATGCATCCAAAAGCGAGACTCTCGTCGCCAAAAGCTTTGCGAAACGAAACTGGTATCTTCGGGAACGTGTGTTCATAACGCGTCCACTGCATGAAGTTATTATTTTCGCCCTGGTAGTACAAAACGCCACGCACACCGAGATGTCGAATCGGCCAGATCGTCGCGTTGAATAAACCAGCCGGTGGACTCCAGCCACTTCTAGGATCGGCCGGCTTTTTGGGAAGTCGTAGCTTAGGTTCCTTTTTACCTTCTGATTTTGCCCGCTGAACCTTGACGGAATGCTCGGCAGCCACGTCGACTTTCTCCTTTTCCCATTCTTGCATGATTTGAGATACAACAGCGGGTTGTTCCCATGCTGCTGTTTCTTCGGCGTACGTTTCAAGCGATGTCTGAACAGTGATGTGGTCAATTCGCTTGAGTTCATCGTTCAAGCACCACGTCTGGCCTGTGGTTCCACCGCGAGCGACGTTGATCACGCCGACTGGCACCTTCAAGTAGCGGTGCAAGAACATCCCGAACAGGTACGGTACCGCTGAAAACCGTTCTGCAGTTTCTGGTGAACACTCCTGCCACCGAATGGTTTTTTGCACATCCTCTCGCGGCTGATACCAGGAATCCTCCCATGCAACATACCGCAGCCCAGGAAAATCAGCGGACGCCGCTTCTCGCTGTTTTCGATTGAAGTTACTCCATGCCATGTTGCTTTGACCGGCACATACCCAGACTTCCCCGACAAGCACATTACTTACCGCAATGGTAGTACTGCCACTCTTTGCCGTGATCCAAGTCGGTCGAAAACTTGCATTGATTGGCTGAAAGGTTACCGACCACATGCCTTCTTCGTTCGCCGTTGTCCGCATACTCTGCGTCTCCGACTCCGCTGCATTGGTTTCAACGTAACGCGCGGTAACCGAATATTCATCGCTTTTGGGAGGAGAGACGTCCTGCCTCGTTCCGCTCGCGATTGCATCTGAGACGGCCTGCTGACCAACTGAATCCTCTTGTGTGACGGTTACGACAACCGGCACACCTCGCTCAGCCCAGCCCCACAACTTGATCGGCTTTCCCTGCTGAAGAACCAGATTATCACTGATGATCTTGGCGAATCGCAATTCACCGGGCTCTTGTCCCTGAGTACTCTTTGCCAGTGAGTTGACGTGCAACAAAAACGCAGTGATAGCAACAGCAATCAAATGTGTTCGACCGGCCAGTGAGATGCCTTCTAGAATCGTTTTTGTCATTGGACTGTCAGGTTGTCGAGTGTATTTGAACGGTGAGTCTTGAACGGTATTTTGAATTGAATAAAAAATCATGCCAAACGGTGGCAAGCAACGCACAAGGGCTCGGCAGAGTAACCGCGATTGTACCACGCAACACGCCAATTTCATGGGAGACTACGAATGTGTACCCATGCGGCCTCATAGCCTCGTCGCCCCGCCACCATCGACATGATTGTGACCCTTGTTCACCCCGGCAATCCAGCCACTCTCAACGCGATAATCGGTGTCGCAAAGATGCAATGACCATAGTTGCCAGTCGCATTGGCATTTTGCTTCTTGACTGGACTTGAGGCTGTATTGGGATTAAACTGGTGGCATCTCTGAACAGATCCCCACCCCATCCCATCCCATCCCGTGTGTATGCGAACCTTCGCTACACGCTCCTACCACCCAGCGGGTTTA
>JAPKCI010000285.1 GCA_028823035.1 Rubripirellula sp. | reverse complement strand
AAGGGTGCGTCTACCGAGGCGTTCTTGGCCACCCATTCATTGAAGTCTGCACTACAAATCGACAGACAGTATCCCGGTTCCGTTTCCGTGGGTGGCAGCATGGGAGGAACTCTGACCGCTGTTTTCCCCCCATAGGAAAGACCGTAGAACCCGATTCTGTTCCGGTCAACATTCTCAAGCGTGCTTAGCCATCTGAGGGTCACAAGATGCTGCGGAATGATGTAGCTGAACAATGATCTTCCCAGCACATTGGATTTCCGTTGCAAAGTCCGGAACGCATCAAAACCTCGATAAGGGTTTTGCGGCGCGTAGACAATGAACCCGCGGCCCGCCAGTTCGGCTGCAAACGACTTATAAGCACGGAAACCTTTAGATTCCGGGCCGCTAATGGTATCCATCGGCGTGCCCTCGAGACCGTGCTGGCAAACAACTACCGGTCTTTTCTCACCCGGTTTCAAATCCCGCGGCAGCAGCAAGATCCCTGAAGCGATGACATCTTCATAAACGTCGAGCACCACATCATAGGCAACCATCGATTCATTCTCAAACAGCAACCGGCTGCGTGGATTCGGATCGATCGTCGGCAACGGCAACTTCCCAAACAACTCTTCATACACCTTGTCACGTTCAACCGCCGCAGCCTTTTCGAAGCCAGCTACCGAGGACCGATCCAGCTTCTTAAACCTATCATCACGTTTGCGGTAGCTCGACCGTAAAACCTTTTGTGTAAAGTCCACGAGTTGCTGGACCTGAACACGTTGGCGTTCGACGGGGGAAAACTCCGTCCGCTGCTCTCGCAGCACCAGTGGCGTCGCGGCAACGTCGATTTTCTTATCACAAATTTCACTAATGCAATTCCGCAGCACATCACTCGCGAGAGGTCGACGGTCGTTACGATCCGGGTGAAAAACACGGATCGAATTTTTGGCAATCTGTGATGGCAACGCGCGTCGCACCCGCGCAACCTCAGCGAGCACGGACTTGGCATCAGGCGAGCGTATCATTCCGGGAGCTGCGGGCCCGCCATTACGTCCATCAGGTTTTTCGAATTCAGGGATCACTGGATCAACCTCGACGTACAACTGCCGCGGTGCCACCAGCAACGCAAGTTCTGCATCCCCAGCGGCCTGCAACAGTCCCCAAACGTTTCGGTAAATCGGTTCTTTCCAAACATCATCCCGGCGGTTGAAATAGCCGCTGACAATCGCCGCATCAATTCGAGGATCGATTGCAGCGCTGTACAAGGCCAAAAGCCCACCTTCACTGACTCCCACAACAACCAACGGAACATCATGCTGTTGATTGCGTCGTTCAAACTGATCGATGGCTGCCAATACTTTCTGTACCTCATAGCCAATCACATGCCGCCCCATCTCAAATGCCTGACGATAGACAAACTCTCGATGGGACAAATTTGCCCTGCGATTAATCTCGGGATTTCCACTGAACTCGGTTCCCCTACTAATCAACGTGGGCACGAGCACCTCACACCCCATCTGAGCAAGGTCGAGTGCGTAACGCGATTTACAGGCCCCTGCCTTCAATGTTTCGGTTAGATCATTCTGGTCGCCGCTGCTTGCCAGCGTCTGCTGAGCACTGCTACCGGAGTTCGTATTCCCTGCAATCCCGGCAATCATCTCGGGTGTCCAATCCGCATCGGGCAGGGCAACGACCCTCGCAACTATTTCGCCATGCTTGGGCCGCAGCAGAAGCCCTTCTGCGAAAACGCCGCTCAGAACCGCCCAGCGAACCGCGTGCACCACGACTTGTTCATTTTCTGCTACCACAGATCCATCCTCGGTTGTGGCAATCAGCTCAATTCCCTTAGGTGGTAGACGCCGATCGACGACACCAATCCGCCGAGCGAAATCATCTCGCAGCGGACCCAAGCTCTCTTCTCTCGCCGCTGCGTCAGATTCATCTCGTCCCCATGCACTTTCCCGCTTCAATGCCGCCGACGCGATCGCCTTCAATGCGAACCGATCTATCCCGGCTACCATTACCTCATCCAGTGGCTTTGCCTCTTCCAGAGCCTCCGTACCAGATAACACCTTTAATGGCGTGCCTGCTAAATCTTGAGCAGTCGCTCCGGTTGAGAGAACCGCAGTAAACATCAGCAACCAGAGAGGAAGACAACGGCATGGGCTCATCATGGGGTCCTTGAGGTGGGCAGGAAACTCGACTCCGTACAGAACGCGAGTAGCACGGACAAGCCCCATCTTATCGGATGGAAAAAGTCAGTGTTCAACCAAGGTTGAAACCAAGGATATAAGCAACATTGAGACGCTGGTAGATACTGCAACATTGAGCCGCTGTTGGATACTGCCGAGTTGCAGTTCCGGTGACCCGCAGTGCATCTATGAGGTACATGACATACTCAAAGCAGTTTCAGCAGAAACCACCTATGTCATTGATCGCCGGACACCCCAGTATCAAGGCTGTCGGAACTGGCACCATGCGATTCATTCGCGTTGGTGTTCCGTGCAGCATCGGTCACCTGTGCAGCGTTGGCCACCTGTGCAGCGTTGGCCACCTGTGCAGCGTTGGCCTTGAACTTGGCTTCTTCGATCTGGGACTCGCCCATCATCCCAGGTGCAGTCACGCCCATCGAAACATAGATCGACATCAGTGCCTCGACCGACATATCAACCCGTTCGACAGATTCCACCGGCATGAATAGCAGACCGCCTCCGATCGGCACGGGAGACTGTGGGACAAGAACAACGAAAAAGTCTTTCTCGTTGATCGTAATCGGTTCAGGTGTGGGAAGCAGAGCTAGAACACCCACGCCCCCTTTCACACCAAATGTGCAATAAACAACTCCCATCCCTTTCAGTTTGTCGTCCCCGCCCGTATCCAGCATGTCGACCAACTGCTTGGACGTATCGTAAACCTTGCCAACCAAGGGCAACCGTTTCGCGATTGCTTGAGTAACACGCGAGAACAGCCCTCGCATCCCAGATTCCACGAGGAACCCAAGGAAAAGTGTTCCAGCAAGAATCCCGACCCACCCGATCGCATAAGCAAACACAGGATTAGTCACGAAATTCAAACCGATACTGCTGAGTTGTGCTCCTAGAAACGTTTCAGGGCCAACCAGTTTCCCGAAGAATCCAAGGGTCCAAGTGATCGCGATGACCGTGATCAGCAGCGGTAAAATAGCGAACAATCCTGCAAAAAAGTATCTGACGACTCGATTGCCGAGTCCCGATTTCTGTCCACTCATTTTCAATCCGTGTTTGTTACCGGAGGAACCGCTTACTTACAACGGTTGAATGTTACCACCGCTGTGGTCGTGCAACAGTACGGTCGCAACAAAAACCAGTCAGATAGACTGACCACCCAGACAAACCAGGCGTTCTCCGACTCGCAGCAGCAAGTATCCGTTCACAAATGCAGGGCTAGCACCCACGGGCCCCCCTAGGGAGAACTTGCCCAGTACCTTGTAATCGTCGGTCGCACTGAGGACGATTGCATCACCATCAAGGCTCACCAGTAGCACCCTGTCACCTACCACCAGCGGCGATGCGCTGAAATTTCCTCCGACACGTTTTGACCAGATTGCCTCTCCTGACTTCGCATCAACGCAACTGGCGATCCCTTTGTCATCAACCATGAATAGCCGATTCCCTTTGACGGCCGGAGTCGGAACGTACGGTGCCCCTCGATCGACCCGATAAACCTGTTGTGGTTTGTCCCCCGATCGATGAGGAATTCGAACTGCAACCAGATGGTTTCCGCCACCGCCACTGCCACTCGATGCGATCGCCAGATCACCGACGATCAGCGGGGTACTGCAGCAACGCATTTCAAACACATTCAAATTCCAAAGCATGCGGCCGCTCTCAGGATCCATACCAAACATGCCGTTCCCTGTGTTGGCATCAATGATCTGTGTCTTCCCATCACGCTCATATACAGCGGGCACGCCGTAGCAGGAACGCGTGGTTTTCAATGAAGTTTCCCAGCGTGTTTTTCCGGTCTTACGATCAACAGCGGTCATTCGGCTACTGCCAGCTGTTTCACCCGGCTTAAGTTGGTCGGCTTGTTGAGAATTGAACAACAGCACCATGTCGCCGTGAATTACTGGTGACGTACCAAACCCGTGCTGCGACTGCCAGCTTCCGAAATCACGCGACCAAATTTCTTTGCCATCATGATCAAAACATTTAAGGAACGTGTGTTCAGGCTCTGACCACGCGACAAACACGTAGTCTTCGTCCGCCACCGGCGTACTGGACGCATAGGTGTTTCGCCTGTGTAAGTGGTGCGACTCTTGAACGAACTTTCTGGTCCAACGAACTTTTCCCGAACGCAGTTCGACCGACTGAACCGCAATTTTGTTCTCAGTAGGCAGCGACAGCATGTAAAAGACATTACCGTCATGAACAATCGGTGAACCCACGTCATACGAACCAAGGTCACGTTGCCAGCGGTAGTCATTTTCCGTCCATGACACAGGCAGAACCGCATCTTGCACAAACCCTTGACCATCGACCCCATGGAAACGGTTCCATGGTTCAGCGGCATCACCAACCGAATTTCCAGACAGCCCCACAAGGACAGCAACCAATATCAGACAAAAATCGAAACTTGATTTATTCATGAGTCAGACCAACGAAGGACACTGATAAAAATGCAAGGCTTGGCACAAAGGACGCAACCGAGTCCCCAGAGTTGCAATCCGGGTCGCGAGCGTTGTTCGCCTGAGGTGCAGCTTGCCACGCGATGGATTGAACGAGGTCGAGGATTGAACGAGGTCGAGGATTGAACGAGGTCGAGGATTGAACGAGGTCGAGGAATGAACGAGGTCGATTATCAAACAAGGGCCATTATAATGTGAAATGCAACGGCAAATGCCATTACCAAAGCCTCCGGCAAGACTTTCCATTGTCAGGCCCACCGCGAAGTCCCAATCGCCACCCCGATCGACTTACGGAGCGGCATTTCAGCTCTAATAGAGCAAAATCGCCACGTCACTTGCCAAGACTGTCGTCGCCAGTTGTGCCCAAGACGCAAGTTCCGCCGGCGAATACCCCTCAGGAACCTTGGCCTCACCAACGGCAAGCAGACTGTTCGCATCATCGGGTTTCGCCTCATACCGTTTGCGTAGTTGGCTGATCAGTTTTCCACAGGTTTCCTGTTCCGAATCTGTCGCGTCTCGGCAGGCCAACAACCTGAACAAAGAGTCGATGCGTGCATCATCGGTCGTCGCTGAATCGAGCAACAAGGCGCCAAGCCCCCGCCCCATTTCTATCCTCTGGGTTTCATTCAACATCCCCAGCGACTGCAAAGGCGTATTCGTGCGAGAGCGTCTGACACAACTCGATTCCCGGTCGGGCGCATCAAACAGGGTCATCATCGGATGCGGGCTTGTCCTCTTCCAATAAACATAAAGACTTCGTCGGTAGAGCAAGTTCCCTTTGTCATGGACGTAGTTTTTCGTATTGCTGCCTGGATGCGCCAGCGCCAACCACATACCGACTGGCTGGTACGGCTTGACCCCCTCACCACCCATGTGCGGATCAAGCAACCCACTGGCCCACAAGCCAATGTCTCTCAGCACCTCTGCGTCCAGCCGATAACTGGCACCTCGCGCGAGTAACCGATTCTCTGGATCATCGATTTCGCCACGCCATGCTGAGGATTGCCGGAAAGCATCCGTCATGACCATCGACCGCAGCATCTGCTTCAGGTTCCACCCACCCTGTTGAAAGTCAACCGCAAGCCAATCCAACAATTCTGGATGGGTGGGCTGTTCGCCCTGCAGTCCGAAATCTTCGGGAGTCCGCACCAACCCATGTCCGAAAGTTCGCTGCCACAAGCGATTCACAAAAACTCGCGAAACCAAAGGATGCTCAGACGCGACCAGCCATTGCGCCAGCCCGAGTCGATTACGCGGAGCGTCCTTAGGAAAACTGCCCATCACCGCTAACGTTCCCGGTTCGACGGGATCACCGATGGGCAAGTTATATTCGCCACGTTGCAGTACAAACGTCTTCCGGGGCGTCGGTAATTCCTGAGCCACTAACGTGGACGTGAACTGAGCTTCGGTTGACAATATTTTTTTGGCAACGTTGCTGGCGACGTGGTTAACCAGAACACCGAGTGGACTGTTTGGGCTGGACAACATCTCAAGCTTTTCCGGGACACTGCAACGATCCCAGGCTTTATTCTTTGCCAAGCTGTCCCAACGATTGACCAATTGCACCCGGATTTCAGAGATCCCGGCGAATCCATTGACGACAACACACACTTGGTGCTTGCCCTTCTCAACAGACAGTGGCACAACCACATTTCCGCCTTCCAATTTTTCCGCAACCGGAACGTTTCGCTGATCCATCAACACATGGGACCCCACACCACCCCCGAACGTCAGTTCCAAGGTCTGCTTCACGGGGACAGTCAAATCAAACGTCAGGAAAACCCGTTGTGTCGCGTTGGGAAGCTTGCCTCCTGCTGCGCGGCCCGACAAAACACCGGGGAATCCTTTTGCATCGGTCCAGCCAGCCGCGGCATCTTCGATTGCCGGTAGGGCAGCATCACTCATGGGCAATGGCTTGGACAACTTCCAATTGCCGGTTTTCCAACCTGCCTGTTGCGAAGCAAACTCAAGCAGACTCTTTCGATTGTTGGCAGTCAGTGAAACAGACCCCAGAATCTGCTCGGCCTGTTGCTGCAAACTCAGCCAATCCTGCCACGAGTTCTGATCCTTTGGCACCTTGAGCGTAGGACCGTACTCATAGGCGTTGCGGTCCATCGATGGTTCAGCTGTGTTGTTAAAGAACGATAGCAGTTGGTAGTATTCCGTCTGCTCGATGGGATCGTATTTGTGGGTGTGACACCTTGCACACGTCAACGACATGCCCAAAAAGACGGTCCCAAGGGTTTCCACACGATCGAAGCTGTTCTTCATTTGGAATTCATCCGGGATCGCGCCGCCTTCCCCCGTGGTGGGATTCAGCCTCACAAACCCGGTTGCCATACGCTGTTCGAGGCTTGGAGAGTCAACTAGATCACCCGCCAACTGCCAGGTGATGAATTCATCCATCGGAAGGTTGCTGTTCATGGCTCTGACCACCCAGTCGCGGTACGGATAGATCCCGCGGCGGTTATCCAGATGCAGTCCGTGTGTATCCCCATAACGAACAGCATCTAACCAATACCTTGCCTGGTGTTCGCCATACCTTGGATCAGCCAGAAGTCGATCAACAAGTACCCCAAATGCCTCGTCCGACGGATCTTTCAGATAGGCGTCCCGAATCTCGGCAGTTGGCGGCAAACCGGTCAGCACCAAGGCGACCCGACGTGCCAACACTTGGGGAGATGCAGAAGCTGCAAATGCAAGGCCCTCTGCTTGCAGCCGCTTACTCAACAGTTGGTCGATCGCTTCGGTCGCATGACGGAATTGGCTTCGTTTTTCGGGCGGAACAAAGGCCCAATGCTTTGCGTACTGGCCACCCTGTTCAATCCACCGTTTGAGAACATCCCTTTCACCACTGGTCAGTTGCCTCTCGGCATCCACTGGGGGCATGGGATCATCTTCCGACAAAATCCTTGCCAGTAATTCACTTTCCGCGGGTGTATCGCTGTCAACCGCTTGATATCCCCCCCGATCTGCTGTCGCACCGGCTAACGAATCAAGCCTTAGATCAGTGTCATCATGACTATCTGGCCCGTGGCAGACAAAGCACTTGTTGGAAAGGATGGGCAGCACTTCACGTGCAAAATCAACCGATTGGGCTTTTGGTAAATCGGCCCAGATCGATCCGCCCCCGTTGATGACGGAGGTCACCAAGACAGCTATCGGCAAAGTAACTTTGCACAAGAAAGCGTGTGAGAGGCGAGTCATCAGAAAAGTTGTCACGGCGAGAACTACTGTTCAAAGGGCGGGGATTCAATCGCGGCCTCCATGACCACGATGTCATTGTACAACATTACAGTGC
>JAPKCI010000284.1 GCA_028823035.1 Rubripirellula sp. | reverse complement strand
ACTCGAGTGTTGGGTTACTCGAGTGTTGGGTTACTCGAGTGTTGGGTTACTCGAGCGTTGGGTTACTCGAGCGTTGGGTTACTCGAGCGTTGGGTTACTAGAGTTCGAGGAATAATCTGGCGGGATCCTCGATTACATCTTTGATAGTTCTCAGGAAACCAACGGCTTCACGACCATCAACGATTCGATGATCATATGTCAGTGCGACGTACATCATTGGTCTGACGACGACATTGCCGTTGACGGCCATCGGGCGTTCCTGAATGGAGTGCAATCCAAGAATTCCACTTTGTGGTGGATTGACAATGGGAGTGCTAAGCAAGGACCCATAAACACCACCGTTGCTGATGGTAAATGTACCGCCAATTAGATCGGTTGGCTGCAAACGGTTTTCACCTGCTTGCCTGGCAAAGTTACCAATGGTTTGCTCCACATCTGCAAAAGACATCTGCTCGACATTACGCAGTACGGGTACGACAAGACCCTTTCCACCCCCGATCGCAACACCGATGTCTTGGTAGTGGCGGTAGACGACATCATCGCCGCGTATTTCTGCGTTCACAGCAGGGTAACGACGTAACGCCTCGACAGCAGCTTTTGCAAAGAAGGACATGAAGCCGAGTTTCACTCCATGCCGTTCCAAAAACTGCTCTTTGTATTTTTTGCGGATCTGCATCACGGGATCCATGTCAATTTCGTTGAAGGTTGTCAGCAAGGCGGCTGTTTGTTGTGCTGCAACCAATCGAGCTGCAATCGTTCGACGCAACATGCTCAGCGGTTTTATTTCTTCTCCACGCAGTTCGGTGTCATTCGTGACTAGACTGGTTTCCACACTTGCCGTAGCGGGCACTGGTGGTTGCGGAGTTGTCGCCTGCTCTCGCACGTAGGCCAGCACGTCTTCTTTCAAGAGTCTGCCGCCAGGGCCACGTGCCGTAACCTGACTCGCCGTCAATCCATGCTCTTTGAGCAACCGCTGGGCAGCCGGCATGACAAAACTGCCTGCCTCTGAATCGGGGACCGCCGTGGTGGCATCGGAACCGTTTGGCGCTGCAGGAGCATCCTGTGCCGGTTTCTCGCCCGGTTCGATGATCGCAATGACGTCACCAACTTTGGCGAACTCCTCGTTCAGCTTGCTGATTTTCCTCAAAAAGCCACCAGCAGGGGCAGGGATTTGCACCGAGGCCTTCTCGGTTTCAATCTCAACAAGATCCTCACCCGAATCGACCCAGTCCCCCTCTGATTTCAGCCATTGACCTATTTGCACTTCGCTGATGGATTCACCAACGGTGGGGACTTCAACTTTGATGGCTTCGCTCAAGGGAATGTCTGCAAATGAGGGAGAGTGAAATGGGGGTAAAACATATTGAGGGGTGAATCGTTCAGGATACCGGGCTTGAATGGAAAAGTCAGGAATGGGAGTGCCAATTTTTGACCCGGGATCGGCATCTTTTTGGCCCTTGCCCGCAAAGGAGCATTATTTGGGTGGGGCAATTTGATCTGGGTGGTCAGATTCTAACGGACTTGCGGGTCGCATCTTCCAGGATGATCGCAACTTCTCTTAGCAACGGAATTTGGCTAAACCGCCTACTCGATTCACGAATGTCCCGTCACCTGTTCGATTCAACTCTGGGGTGGCCGCCGGGAAACTCGGGCTCATGACGGTCGCTGATGGATGGCAAACCCGTGGGTCTCGCAGCGGAACAATCATGTCGGAGTCTGGTCGTGGAAATCCGATCCAAGTAGCTGCTGTGGTCCTGCTTCTGGTAGGTGGGGGATGGTACTTCCTTCACCACTACCGGATCGAAGGCCTTGATGAAGTCTCCGTTTCATCCAAGAGCGAGGTCGAGAACGCAGACTTATACATCTCGTACAACGATGTTCCCTCGTTTCTTGAGACGGTTGACTCGTCGATGCTGCCGTCGCAGCAGGGGGCAGTGTCTGATCGTTCCGCCGCGAATCTCACCGTTTCAGACCAGTTAATGGCTGAGTCCTTTGTTTCAGTTTATCCGGTCCGCAGCGTCCCCAACCTGAAAATCGCATCCTGGGCGCTCGACGGTTTTGGTCCCACCAAACTTTCCAATCCCGCAGCGCGACATAATGTGGCTCGGGTGATTCGCCAGTTCGATGTGATTGCACTGCAACAAATCGCCTCGATCGAAAGAGACCTGATACCCCGTTTGGTTGAAGCGATTAATCAAGGTGACGGTCGGTATGACTTTGTGGTTGGCCCCCCCACGGGCCCGACCGATCGCCCAGAACAGCTCGCTTTCATTTTTGACACTACACGTGTGCTGGTTGATCGGCGTCAGACCTACACGCTCTCAGATCCCGATAATCAAATGACCTTTGATCCTCTGGTTGCGTGGTTTCGTAGCGCTGAGGGCACGCCGAGGCAGGCGTGGACATTTTCGTTTGTAAATATTCGAATTGATCTCGCGCGAGCGCCGAATGAGGTCGCACTTCTTCCGGAAATTGTCCAAGCCATTCGTGGTGATGGTCGTGGTGAAGACGATCTGATCATTGCTGGGCTTGTTCAAGCAGATGACGCGTATCTACTTCCGATGCTGAAGAACAAGGCGGCCAGGGCGGTCGTCAGGAACAGGCCAACCGACATCTTTGGCAGGTACCAGACCAGCAACCTGCTAATTGATGCTGAATCAACACGTGAGTACTTGGGCCGCGGTGGAGTTTTCGATTACCTCGGCACCTTCAATCTGAATCTGACCGAGGCGGAAACGGTAACCAGTCACCTACCGGTCTATGGAGAATTTACAGCCACCGAGGGTGTTGCTTACTGATCGTGTTGCTTGAAACCAGGCGATGCTGCCAAGTCTTGTTCGGATAGTGGTCGATTCACACGACAATTGATCGCCCACGCTAACAATCACAAGTGATGGACGAACAGAACACGTCCTTCATGAATTGTACAGGCAAAATCTTAAGAAGGTTTTTTTGGGACCGCGATCCTACAGAAGGTCGTCCTGTTTGAAGTCTACATAATCTTCCCGCACGTGAATGGCTTCGTCTTTCCTGCGGAGGAAAGCATCCAGAACTCGCGGGTCGAAGTGCTTACTGCGACTGTCGGCAAGTATCTTCAGGCATCGATCGAGAGGAAAGGCTTCCTTGTAGGGACGTGCCGAACTCAAAGCGTCAAACACGTCGGCCACAGCCACGATTCGTCCTTCAATGGGAATGGCATTGCCAGCCAATCCTTTGGGGTAACCGGTTCCGTCCCATTTCTCATGGTGTGTTGCTGCGATGACTGATGCCAGACGTAGGACGGGTGAGTTGGTGGAGCCCATGATCTGCAGCCCAACCGAAGTATGTGTTTTCAGTCGAATTGACTCTTCGTGGCTGAGTGGATTGATGATTCGCCGCCCGATGTTGCAGTGTTCCTGTATGATCTCAAATTCCTGCGGATCGAGTTTCCCCGGCTTATGCAGGATGGCGTCCGGAATACCGATTTTGCCAACATCGTGAAGTTGGGCTGCCTGCTCGATGAGATCTACCGCAGCCTGCGGAAAACCCAGTTCGGCTGCAATCAGAGCTGAATACCGGCCCACACGGGTAACATGCCTACCAGTATCATCATCACGAAATTCACCAGCTCGGGCCAAGCAGTGGATGGCTTCTTGGCGGGAGTGCACGAGTTCCTCTGTGCGAATTTGTACTTGACGTTCCAGTTTCTCGGAATAGTCAGCAAGGTGATCCTGATAGGCCTTTACCGCTAGTACGTTTTCAAGGCGAAGGGTCAGTTCACTGGGGTCAACCGGCTTCGCCAGAAAGTCCGAAGCACCGAGCCGCAAAGCTTGTAATTTTACCTGTGGGTCATTGGCGGCGGTCAATACGATAGCGGGGATCATCATCATGTCCCGGTCGCTTCGCATCATGCGAAGGAGTTCGAGGCCCGAGATTTCGGGCATCTTGATGTCCAGTAAGACGATGTCTGGACGATGTTCGCGAAGCATGCCCATAGCTTGCGACGCTTGCGTGGTGGCAATCAGATTCTCGAAACCTTCTTCTTCGAGATAAGCCTTCACGATTTCAATGTTGATGCTCTCGTCATCAATGATCATCACACAGGCGTCACGTGGCGTTCTGTTTTCCTCATTGGTTGGCGATCTGCCGGATGATGCGACTAGGTTGAGGCTTTGTTCGCACGTATCCGCCATCAGTTCCATTTGATCGTTCAGATTGTTCATGATTGGCATTCCTGAGCAGTACTCGATGTACTGAAACGGTAGGTTACGGAAGTCGCCGGGTTGTGCTGGCGTCTGTCTGATCCCATGCCTTTTTGCATCAACTTTCGTTTTTAACGGTGATACCGAAAGTTCCGATCTCGAACCCGTTTGATTTCTGTCGAACTCATAGCCCGGACGTTTGTAAATCGGCCTCCGGAATTTCGATTCTGGCTTTCATTTCTCGCAGTTCACGCAGCGCGCGAAGACCCATGTTTTGGTCTGCATCACGGGCAGCTTCCTCCAATGTAAGTCCGGCTGCAGCAATCTGTGCCAGACCGCAGTTTCCGCTTGCACCCTTCAGCCAGTGTCCAAGTTCTGATAGTTCTTCATAGTTACCACTGATTATCGTGTCCTCAATGGCGTCGAAACGCACATCGAGACAATCCACGAATTTCTGGACAATGTCACGGAATTTTGCTTTGTTCATGGGTAGGGTTGAGTGAATTGGCTGTCCTGTTTGATTGATCAAGGTTTCCTCTTCTTGCAATGGGGTCGACATCTCCGGCGGTGGTTTTGGGGTACTCCCCGATACCTCAACACCAGCGATAGTGGCGAGAGTTTTGATCAGGAGATCAAAGTCCAGTGGCTTGGTCAGCACACCATCGCAACCTGCATCAAGCGACTTTTGAATTTCCGACTGCATGGCGTGTGCGGTCAATGCATAAATTGCGCCTGAATGTCCCATTGCACGCAATTTGCGTGTTGCGGTATTGCCATCCATGATTGGCATTTGTACATCCATGAGAATCACATCCCACTGGGATTGGCTTGCCAGGTCGATTGCTTCTGCGCCGTTTTCAGCCGTGGCAAGCGTTGCACCCGTTTCTTCAAGCAGAACGCAGATGAGGTCGCGATTTTCTTTTCCGTCGTCCACCACAAGCACGCGCAAGTCGGGTAACGCGAGTGAAAAAATTTCGACCGGCTTCAGTTCCGATTCAAGCATTTCGTGGCTTGGGAGAACCATCGGGATGTCATCAATGCATCCGGTGTCCAATTCGAGTGTGAATACGCTCCCCATCCCTTCTTCGCTCGTGACAGTCACGCTGCCACCCAAAGCGACAGCGAAACGCTTGCTGATTGACAGTCCGAGTCCGGTGCCGCCAAAACGGCGTGTCATACTAGCATCAGCCTGTGAGAATGGATCAAAGATTTTTGCTGCGGCTGATGCTGACATTCCGATTCCGGAATCAACCACATGAATCAACAGTCTTGGCCCGGACTTTCCCGATTGGAATGATGTGACAATCCGAACGCCGCCCTGAGAAGTGAATTTGACAGCATTCCCGACAAGATTGGTCAAGATTTGACGAATGCGGGCGGGGTCACTTTTGATGGTGGCCGGAATTTGCGTTTCGAACACATAGTCCAGCGAAATCCCCTTTTGTTCTGCACGCACACGCATCACGTTGGCGACATCAGCGATGATTTGTTGCACGGGGCAGCAGATTGATTCCACTTCCAGATGATCAGATTCTACTTTTGAAAGATCTAGGATGTCATTAATGAGTTTCAGTAGATGGGTTCCGCTGGAATGGATTGTGTTGAGATGGCGACGACGTTTGGATTCGTCGGTCTCGATGTTTCTCCTTAGCACTTCTGTGAATCCAAGGATGGCATTCATCGGTGTCCGGATTTCATGGCTCATGTTGGCAAGGAAGTTGCTCTTGGAGCGGTTTGCTTGTTCTGCCGTATCCCGAGCTTTCGCCAGTTCAACTTTATTTTCCTCCAGTACCGTGATGTCCTCGAACGTTACCATGTATCCCTGTTGCAGAATTGGTGTGCAGTTGACACTGAAGGTGAGGTACCGGTCGTCACAGGGATAGTGAAGTATTCGGCCCGATACCATTGACTGGTTTTTCGCGGATTCCTGCCAAGGTAACAATTCAGTGTTCTGCTCTTTTCTCCACGGTATCGTGGAGGCATGGTGCCCGACCAATTTGTCGGACTCAATTTTTACACTTTCGATGAACAGGCGATTGGCAAAGAGCACACGGCCTCGTGAGTCAATTAGCAGTAGGCCGACGGACAGAGAGTCAAGCGCGCCCTGTACATGCTGGGGAACTGCTGACGTTGGGTCCAGAGCCCCGAGTGTTTTCCTGAGGAAGATGGAAAACTGAATCAGGCATGCCGGTATCATTAGGACCAGTAACCATGCGGGTGACCAATAGTTCAATCCGAGCAACCCGCCGATTGGCGTAAAAGCAACTTCCAACTGCGCGTAAGGCTTGCCGTAACGGTAAATGGGCACCGACATCTGGATGGTTGAATCGGTCGATGTTGAATCCCAGTGATCCACATGAGGTCCAGAGAATGTCAGTAATTCACCCGACTCGAGCCGTAACCCGATCGATTGCACTTCTTCATCGCGATTTACAATCGATTCCAGCATCAGTTCCAGTGTTTCCCGATCTCCGGACGAGGACATCGCTGTTCCGCTGATTGCCATTGCCTCGCACAGTTTTGCTCGTCCCCGCAATAATTCGGATTGCGGATTGGGAAGGAAACCGGCGGCACTTGCCAGCAGAATCGTACCCGTCATCAATCCGACGAGTCCAATGGAGATTCGCATCCGGATTGGGATGCGTTTTAAAAATAATGACATGTTTTACCTGCGTCGTGCGTTTCGCGGGTTGTGTTGTTAGTGAATGTTGAAAGACTCGCTCTGTCGATCCATCAATTCTTCCAGCGTCTCATTGTCCTGATCGCTTCTGTTCGTCTCGGCAAGCCCCTCAAATCCCTGCATGATGAGAGTTGGGTCCATGGCTCTCCAGGCAGGCAGTTGTGCGAGCAGTCCAGAGGCGAGGAATCCAGCTCGCATCGCCCATGCGATAAATCCAACGGTGAAACCAGATGCTGCCGCTCCGGCAGTTCCGACGATGATCAAATCTCCATGGATCTGGGATTCAAGATGGTCCCGTTGTGTATCAAGTTGGCTCCACAACAAGCCATGTTGGGATATCAAGGCTGAATCAATTGCCTGAATGCGTGACAAGGTTTCGATTGTCAATCCATCAAATTGTTTTTGAACAATGTCGCGATCTCGGAGCAAAGATTTGTCTATTTGTTGGTATGTTTCGCTACCTGTGAAGACTTCTGTGAGAGCGAAGATGGACTTTGAAACGCGATTTTTGGTGATCGTCAAAGGCTGCAGAACTTGAGAAGTGTTTTGGGTTGATGTCTGACTTATGATTGTTGTCTGGGCGACCCCGGTTAGAGGTGGTGGGAGCGCGGTTGCTGGCTCTGAAGTGTCATCGGTTTCTTCTTGGTCCGAAGTGGTCTCGGTGAGCGTTGATTGGGTATCCGTCAGAATGAGCGTGGTGTCTGGTGTCGGTTTGGTCGTGTTTTCTGTGGTCGTCGTTCCGGGGAACGGTCCGAAGATCGTCGGCTTGGTTTCGGTTGTGCCAACCTGGATGATGGCTGCCTCCGTCAGTATCAGACCACTCTGGTCGAAGACGCTAATGTTTATCTGAACAGTGGGGTCTGTGTTGGAGTCAAGGGATTGATTGTCTTTCAGTTTGAGCTGTGCATTGATGATTTCGAAACGAGGGTCATCGACGCTCCAAGTATGTGTGTCCGAGATGTCGGGATCACTTACCGCTAGCGATCCTATCGCTGCACCGTCGGTCTGTTCACTGACGGTGGAATTCGCAAGTGAGATGTCCGTCGGTGCTTCATTCACATTTCCGACAGTGATCGTGAAGCTATCGCTGTAACTCAATCCATTCTGGTCGGTCGCGGTGATGGCCAGATC
>JAPKCI010000061.1 GCA_028823035.1 Rubripirellula sp. | reverse complement strand
CAGAACGCATCTCACAGAACGCATCTCACAGAACGCATCTCACAGAACGCATCTCTCAGAACGCATCTCTCAGAACGCATCTCTCAGAACGCCGGCTCGTTTCATTGGTTACCGCTGTTCTGGCAAAAACTTAGGACGATCACCGGTTGCCAGAAGTCTGTCGGGCTGTCTCTGCAAACTGTTTTGCCAAATTTCGCAGAAACAGTATCGGAAGCGATCTCGCTCCAAATTCCCTGGTGTCGCTTGTCTACAGAACAACAAGTTGATGACATCCAAAAGGACTATCCCGAGAAATCAGTCAACGTTCTAGGCGTAGTTGTAGCGGGAGTTCAGTTCTAGCGAGAGTTCCTGGCGTAGTTCTACGATACGAAACCATTTCCCAGGATTCCATAGCCTCCACTTGCCCTCGTCACATTCAAGGCCGGGTTGCCTAGGTCGCATCCATCAATCTCTGGTTTGCTTCGTCCCAAGTAGAGCCAGTGGTGAAAAAACGATGGCAGTTGGAATGCCGAACATTGCTCCATACAGCCCGCCTTTCCACATCCATTCGAAACTACCCGGCGAAAACATTTCGGCAGATGCGATTGCAAAGAAACAAGCAACCGTCGCACCAAATCCGCTGGCAATGATCGAGATCGGCCAATTGGCTTTCCAGTGAAGCAACACAGCAATCAGCACTGAGAGCCCCGCGCCGATGGCGATTCCCGTTACTCCTTTCGCCAACGGCCAGGATGCTAGGCCGACCAGCAGTACTGCTAACAAACTAAAAATAGTTGCGACGACGGGGCCGAGAACGATCTGCGAATAAAACTTCTTTGAATTGTTCATTTCACCTAAGAACCCACCCTTCTTGAAACGCGACGCGAAAACTGAAAACTTCATCTACCTTTCTGCTAAATGACAACGTGGTCTTTGAGGATATTGTAAATGTTCGAGTCGGGGATGTTGCAACCGATCTTCGAAAACACACTGCTGAGATGACCTTCGCCCCACGTCGGCTTCTGTTTCGCAAGTTAAACGGTCAAATCAACGATCACTTGTCGGGTTCCTGGCCGACCAGCTTTCTTCTCTTTGCGATCTGGGTCGTTCTGTTTTTTACAACGGGTTGACAATGCGAGCGCAGAATCGTGTCCGGCGTGAAAGGAGTCCCAACCTATTGAAGCTGCGTGCGGCCAATCATCTTGCCTTTGAAAATAGCCGACGTCGCTGGTCATCGGTTAACAACATAAGCTTTTAGTCGAACTTCTCTTTCAGAACGTCACGCTCGGTTCGAACGTACTCACTGACCTCTTGTTGTTGTGGATTGACCCGACCGGCAAGAAAGATCAGCATCATTTGCCACGGTTGCATAATTCATTTCCTCGGCGTCTCGCTGGACCGGAAAACGCGAGAGCATCATTGGTGGTTGCCGGTTTGTAAGTCAGCGCTGGCCGAGCAACGATTGTTCCGTGTTAGTTTGGATTGGTTCAGATCGTTGTCGGTAAATCGGGGGTCGTCAAAATCGGTTGAATATCGGCTGAGATGCTTGCCATGCGAATACTTGCAACCTTTTTTTCCATTCCTAAAGTCCGACTGAGTATTTTAACGCCACGGGGCCAGAGGTGATGAAACCTCCGCAGTTGCTCAACGTGCTACTTTTTGTCGACTTCATGCCTGACGGAATCATTCAAGCCAGCACAGACACTCGCCATCAATCCCATTCGTCAGAACGTTGAACACCGTCGGTTGAGGCAGTAACATGTTCGCGGTACAGTGCGGTGACGTCCTACGGGATCTGTCGATTGAATCCTAACAGGAAAGAGGCCGGCATCATCTTGCGAAACCAAAGCCGGCCTCAGGACCTTAGAGTAACATCAGTATGATCAATCCTCGCTTCCTGGTGATCCCAGTTGTCCTGTTCTTCAGTTGTCAAACCCAGCGGGCAAAGGCGACCTGGTACAGCGAGAATATCCAAAGCGGCGCGGACATCATCATGATGGATCTCCGCTGGCCCTGGTGGCCATCGGGTACTTACTACGCGAACTGGAATTCCAGCTTCAATCCACAGCCTAATAATATTACGTTTTATGCTGGCGTTACCTCTTTCCTCGCGGATGGACCGAACGCGACGCCCAATCCGGATCACGCACTGCAATCATCTTTTCGTCCGGGCAATGTGTGGACGTTCTGGGGAAGTGACCAATCCGGGACGCCGGTGCGATTCACAGACGTTGCGCCCAATCTTTACATCAAGAACGAATACGGCGGTGAAGGTGGAAGTGCCACAGTGGGTTCGCATGTCTGGCCATTCGTCAAGAGCAAGCAGTGGTACACAATGGTGGCAAGGGTCTGGAGGCCGTTCGGCAAAACAGACGACGCGTACGTGGGCAGATGGATCAAGGATGTCGAACACGGAATGTGGCACCTGATCGGTGTGGCGCGACTGCCCATCCCGGCAACATCATTCAAGGGAAACAGTGGATTTATCGAGCCACTGACGGGTGAGACTGTCGTTCGCCCGCTGCATCGGCGCTTTGGCTATTTCCGGAAGGATGGAGAATGGAAAAAGTCGGATACGATCTCAATCAACAAGACGCAATATGTCGTGGTGAACACAATAGGCGAGGGAGACTACGAGTATGCGGCAATCGAATATGCTCAGCGACCTGACTTGCTGCCGCAACGACTATCGGGCCGTTCGCTCTCTGGCGACAAAGTGCACCACTTTACAGTAAAACAGCCATCGCTACCGACACTCGACCAACCAGCGGTAACGAACGTGCGGGCGATCGCATTTAACGGCCAGATTGCGGTGTCGTGGGATGTACCTAAAACTGCTTCGCCTGCATTTTCTTACAAGATTGAAGTGTTTGACAATCCCGACTGCAAAGGCGAAGCGATAGCGACAAAGGCTGAACGCATACCAACCGCGCGGCACACATTGATCGCTGCGGAAGTACATTCCCCAACGGTCCGACTGACGGTGACCGATATCTTTGATCAAGACACCCCCGCTGTCAGCGTTAAAGCGACGGGGATCACACCACCAAAACGACCAGCGGTAGACAAAAAAACCATCCCTGGGCTCGCATTTGAATTGTATCACCAAGACACCAAGCGAAGAGTGAACTATTTCGACCCACCGCTGCAGACCCCCAACGAAGAGCACCACTGGTTGACGCTAGACGAACTTAAGCAAGGTACGTTGGTGCGTCGTGGCTTGGCGCGAGGATTTGACATCGGCGTGCGCGAAGATCGAACGCAGGGTTACGCACTGAGATTCAATGGTTTACTCCGCGTCCCCGAATCCGGAATCTACATTTTACGCGCCGAGATCGACGGAGCATATCGAATTCAAATCAATGGGGACGATGCTCTTGTATGGGATGGGCAGCACGGCACAACGGAAAAGGCGGCCGTACTGACATTGGAAAAAGGCGAACAACCTTTTCACGTGACGTATCTTTACGACAAACTGCCGACAACAAACTTTAGTATCCAGTGGGAAGGCCCCGGCCTGTCGTGTCAACCGATTCCAATTGAGGCGCTTCGCGTTATAGACGACGGTGCGTTCCCCTTGCTTTCCTTAGACGCAGTCGCCCATGGAAACGGTAACGGACGTATCGTCGCAAAGGTGGACGCTCGCGGTCACGTTGTTAACACGACTGCCTTATTCCTGGGAAACCTCCAGCTCGCGGAAGGCAAAGGGTCAATGGTAAAGTATGACGGCCCTCTAGCAGGCGGACCAAACAAACTCTGGTCGCGGACTGTTTTTGATGACAACCATTCAGTTGATTCAAAGCACATCACGCTTGACGTTGTCGGAAAGCAAGCATCAAGTCCTTGGACGGTGCGCAACGTGGGTGATGCGAAGGCAACGGCAGGACTATGGCAAAGAGGAACTGGGGCATTTGAGTTCTTCGGAGAAGGAATGCACACCGCTAGCCAACGCATCGCAGGTGATTTCACTGCCACATGCCGCGTTGACGCTTACGCAGGGTCGCAGGGTGAACCAGTGAATCACCGCGCATGGGTCGGACTGACCGCGATGGAACATGGAGAGAAATTGAACTGGCATTGGGGACGCTATTTCCATCTTGTGCAAACCGCTCGTGACGGCCTGCGTGCATCTCCGGACTTTACTGACCTGGGCGGTGGCCGAATTTCATCGTACCAGTTTCCCAAGGACCACCCGTGGCTGCGGATTGTACGAAAGGGTTCGATCTGGACGGCGTGGAGTTCGAATGACGGAAAGCACTGGAAACTTGGTGGCTATCAGTTCAAGAAGACTCAGCCAGACATGGATGTTGGACTTTTTTTCAGCGCGTTACCACAACAAGCCCGGGCTCACTACAGCGCAAGTGTCTCGAACTTCCAGATCCAGCCTGGCGCGGTCGAGGCCGCCGTACCACCGCTACCGACCCCGGCAGCCGACACGGACGGCGATCGCCTTACTGGCGTCGTGATGGCTCCCTCGAACTCGCAGGTGGTCGTCGTGCGAACCACCTCGCTCGGCCTCATCCGAACCGCTGATGGTGGCAAAACCTGGACGCCTGCGAACGGCAAACTCGAAGGCGAAAATCTTTCAGTACGTAGCGTTGCCATTCACCCGACAAACCCGCTGGTCATGTTGCGTGCCTGCGGACGAGGTGCGAACGGTCAACTTTGGAAAACGGTTGATGGCGGAAAGACATGGGTGAAACTTGCTCTTGATGTCGACTTCGATGGCGTTGGCCCTTCGACTTTGTGCGGCGAAGTCGTCGCATTCGATTTAAAATCACCGCAAACGATGTACGTCGGATCCGAGTCCAAAGGATTCTTCAAGAGCACCGATTCCGGTACAACATGGACGAACCTAGGATTGGCCGGTGAACGCATCACCGCCGTGACCGTGTGGCCGTGGGAAAAGCATTATCCCGGTCCAGCCAAAGGCAAGACGCACCTCTGTGTGATTACCTGTCCCGACCGATGGATGACCTACCTCGGAAGAGGCAAGCCCGGAGTATCGACCTCCACGAGCACCTCTCGAAGCTACGTGTCCAAAGACAGTGTCAAGACACTTTCGCTTGCGGATGAGCGAAATGACACTGGATTTTTCAATGTCGTCTTTGACAAAGCAACACAGTCCGTGAACGAAATGCGATATGCAACGGCACATGGCTATCAAACGCAGGTGTGGTCTGGCACGCACATGGCGCTTTATCCCGAACAGACGAGATTGGAATGGATGCGACCCTTCACCGCCCTCGGCGCAACAGCCATGGGCAAACAAAAGTTCGGCCGCGTTATCACGCAGGCATTGAACCCGATCGTGCCGGGCCGCCTTTCACGCAGCGAACGTTGGGCTATTGAATGGTCATGGCTGCCAACCAAAGGTTCCGTACCTAAGGGCGGGTTGATCGCTGTCAGCGGCGATGTTTTGATGGGTGACAAATGGTGGTTCGTCTTTACCGACGGGCTCTATTATTCATCGAATGGAGGAGAGCACCTCAACAAAATAATGAACGAATCTGGAAAATACTAAATTCGGCGTGCTGCCGTGCCATTTGCCGCGAGATCCTTAACTCTCTGTCCGAGTTCTCGACGACAGTGGTTGTAAAGGGTCAACTTGGCGAAAGCACACGACGCCCCAAACGCTCTGATGAAACCATTCATGCGTGCGGCAACCAGTTATCGACATAAGTTTTCGCCTGGAAAGCCACTCCCGAAAGACCAACCGGCAATTCAATCCATCCCGAAATACGTCTACTTGCCCATCGTTGCTATCTCGTCGCACGGCTGACTGATTTTCAACCGATTTGATTCAAACCTGAATTTCGGTGCGGTAGGTCGTTTCATTGAAGTTGCTTGGTTACAGCGTCTCCAGTCCCGAAGTATATCTCATCGTGTGCCTGCATTTAAAACACCAAGTAAGTCAGGAATCCGCAGGATCCAAAAGCGCAGACGAAAACAAAGACCCCTGAATGCAAAGATTAGTCCGCAGATGCGGTCGAGATTTGGATTTGCATCCAGACAAACTTGAGCGACGGTTGCGAAGAAAGGTTTCAAAACGATTCTTCTCGGCAGAAGAATCCAAACCGGTCCGTGGCCAAAACGGTGTGGGAACCGCAAAAAATACCTGGTGACTTACGCCGCGCGCCGATATGACCGTAACGCACCACCAAGGCAGTAGTCGTTGGGATCCAAAGTGGTACTGATGGTTGTTTAGTCACTCGTTCAAGTGAGCCAAGTTACTAGCGACTGATTCGAAAAACTCTTCTTCGCGATCGGCATCGGTAACGGCGTGGGCGTGGCCACCGCCTGAGTGGTCATGATGGTCGTGTTATTGCAGTTCTTCTAACCAAATGATATTTCCCTGGATCTTTGTTACTTTGGCAAAATCAATTTTGTCAGCATAGGCTTGAGGATCGGCGACAGGAGAGTAATTAAACGTCGCTTTTCCATTCACTGACATTGCACGCGAAAACGTTGGCCCTTCATCTAAATTTGCTACGAGCTTTTCCTTCCAAGACTCTCGGACCTCTTCCGAAACCGGTTTTTCAATTTTGATTTGCACCCCATTCACAGGCGGGTCCATATCGAGTGAACAGCCAGTAAAGGCTGCTAAAGTCATGGCCACTAAAACGGCGGTGATCGAGCGTGGTTTTCGGTGTGTATTTCTCATGCTTTTCCCTTAATTCAGAGTACGATAGTCTTGGTCGTAAAGTTGTTTGAATACTTCAGGAAAATACTGAAAGCAGTTGCCGCCGTTTACGGAATGCTGCTTACGTTAAGCTCAGTGTGTTTCCATCGATCTTTCAGACGTCTTGATGTTTGATGCCTAAGAGAGGAAGTGCTGTTGGCATGAAACGGACGTTACAGACGGCATTTTTTTTCTAACATGCCGCGTTGCGGTACATTGCCACTGACGATCAACACGCTGTTCAAAACCTGAGGGTTATTGTGTCCGCCGATTGACAGGAATTCTAGTACAGACGCTGGTCCGCAAATGCAACTCGCGGGCGCTAACTTTGCGGGATGGCAGCGAATGTACAACATCTTAGAAAAATAGATTTCAGATTTCCCTGCAGCTATTTATGATTTCGGCGTTTTCTGGAGCGTTTTCGTTGCAGCGTCGTTCGTCGGTTTCTTCTGGCATGGGTGGCGGATAGTTTCAGTCCAAAATTGGCGAAGGTGCTGAAGTCATGTTCGCGGCTAACGCGGACACCGGGTGCAGGCCGCCAGTACGGTCCGAGAACAGCCACGTGCTCAACATCCGTTTGGTAAGCCAGGTCGCCCCCCCCCTGAAAAATGCTCGGGATCCAACACCAGTCGCAGTTCGCCGGGTTGGTTTGCCTGATTCTCGCACATCAGAAACTCCAATGACTAATCGTCAGGGACGAGTGGTAGCTCGCCAGATTCGGCCGGACTCGGGAACAGAACACACAATGGCGCTCGGGCGGTGACATGTCCCTCGTTCTCGTTGTGAATTGCCACGAATAAGAACCTGGTCACAAACAGTTCCAGCGGAAACTCGTGCGGCTCGGGGCATCCCGTTAGTCTCAGGCATTTTCTGACCCTATCAAAAAGTACGAAGTCACTTTTTTCGCTGTTTTCGTTCGTGCTCAGTTGTCTTTCGTTACACCACTTCGAACGTCAAATCGATTGCACTCAGTCCTGAAGTTCTACGAACGTCGGGCCAGGGAACTCCATGGCGATTGATCTACGGGACGAATCATCTGTCTGCCCGACATCTGGTTACGTTTCGCCGCTGAACTTGAATGCAAAATGGGTCTCTCCTACCGCCAAGTCTTGTCCCTGTCCCGAACGGCGACTAAGTGGAATGTCTCTGCCATACTGAATCGGTTTCCCGGTGCCGGTTCGGAATGGTACTTCGATGCTTTTGCGATGGCAAAAATGTCGATCATATCGGCTCGGCTCTGCAGAATTTTATGTACCTGATCGACGAGCACAAAGAACACACCTTCGTGCTGCTCTTTGGCAGCCATCGCCTTCAGGACGCTCACAGGATCGATACCGGCCGATTGCATAGCCGTGTCGTCGATGTTTGCCAGATGAGCCAGCACAACGGCTGCTCGCCAGCGCTGTCCGTGAGTGGATCCATTGATCGCGAGTTCAGCCGCCAGTTGGTACCCGCTGATGTCCTTCATTTGAGCAAGAACGCGAGCCACTTCAAGCGCGTGTTCCAGTTGGTCTTTCTGCGATGAAAAAGCCTTGAAATCCTTCATCATCGGATCCAGCCCGCTGGTGTCATTCAAGGTACTGAGCAATTCGGCTGCCGCCAGGCGGACTTGGGCGTCGGAATTAGCGAGCGACTTTTTCAGGACAGGAATCGCCTCTACTCCTTCGCCTTCGGCAATCAGCCCAAGTGTTCCGTGAAAGTGATAATCAAACGTGTCGTTCATTGCCCGGTAAGCCGCCTGGCGTGTATCCCAGGGAAACCGGTGCTGTGCGCGTGGCTGATGAAACTGAAATGACTGCTCCGCCCCGCGAGCTCGATAGAACTCGCTGATGAGCGATTCCGCTGCCTTCGGTCCCCAGCCTGGAAAGACTCCGTCGTCTGTCGGCGAACTGGAAAAGAATACTCTGGGCGCGATGGCAGCCGCCACTTCGTGAAAATCAAACGGAAACTTTGTGTGGTCCGAGTGGAAAATCGACTCGAGCGGTGGCATGTACGTCGGTAGTGCCCATGTTTTGAGGCGACCCTTCTTCGTTTCGTAATACTCAAACGGTGTCCAGCCACAACTGGAGACTGCGATTTTCACCCGTTCGTCGAAGGCCGCGAGAAACATGGCGTTGTGCCCGCCCAACGAGTGCCCAATGGCGCCAATCTTCTCAGGATCGACATCCGGATGCCGTTCCAGCAAATCCACACAAGTCATGTGGTTGAAGACGCCCTTGATGGTCCCGGAGTCGTACCGGTCTGTGTCGAAGTCGTAAGGCTTTGAATCGCCAAAATCGGGGTAGTCCGGCACGATGACAACATAACCCATCATGGCCAGTTCGATCGGGAAGTTGCACAGCGGCCAGCTTTCAAAACAACCTTTGCCTGCCGCGCCGGTCGGGTGCATGCCAACAATGCCGGGTCGCGTTTTACCCGCGGACTTGTCGAGCGGCTCGTATAAAAAGGCATGTACGACTTCGCCCTCGGCCGCCTCGAAGTGGATCGTCTTCTTTGTGTATCGACCGCGCACCTGAGTATTGACGACTTGAATGCCAAAGTCGTCGAGAGTGAGGCGTTGCGAACGATCAGGCAGCCTGCCCATACCCTTCCGCATGCCATCAAGGATCTGCCGGCGTTTCCTCTCAAAGTCCTCTAGCTTTGTGACCGGCTGGAACAGATCGTCCTCATCGTAATAGACCAGCAGGTCTCTCAGTGATGGAGCGATCGTCTTCTTCTCGCAGTTCTGAGGATCCTTCGGTGACTCCTTCAGCACCGTGAAGTTGTCAGCCCAAACCTGGACACCGAACCGGTTAACTCCGCGTCTTTCAAAGACTCTGAAGGTGATCGAGTAGTTCGTTTCCAATCGATACTTGTCACGCCCGATCTTAATCCGCTTTCCGTGCTTCAGATACCGAGACAAATCCAGTGAAACTTTCCGCCACTCAGTGTCGCCGCCTATAACATCTGACTCCCAGATCACCTCGTCGTCGATAAGCATTTCCATCCAGTGATATCCACCGGTCAGCCCTGTGTAACTGTCTTTGACGAAAAACGAAATTCCCTTGTCGGACGCTGACAGCTCGACAACCTGGGTAATTCCGGCAAAGTCATTTTTCTTCGATGGAGAGCTTGAGCCAATCGAAACGCCAAAACTCTTTTTTCCCTTGTGCCTCACCTGATCGCTAAATGTCGCGATCAGGCCGTTGCCACGCGTCACGAATCGCCAGTCGCCGAGTCCCTCGAAACCTGCGTTCTTGAATGCGCCCGCCTGCAGCGTAAGAACGCTCACAAGGAGGATGAATATTAAAATTTGGATTCTTGACGTCACCCGGATTGACCCCCTATCGTCAAATTCAACGAGCTGTATTTGGCAGACTCGAACTGAAAGCCTAATCTATTTGTTGGCAAACTCGGCAAATTCATGAATGCCATTCAGATAGTCGCGGACTTGCTGCCTATCGGTTCCCAACAAGCCGCCACTGTCAACGATCAAATTGTTGTTAGGTCCAACATACCGAAATTTTGTGCGCGAGTCCTCACGCGACGTGCTGAATTGCGCTCCGGTTTTGAAAGTGTGCCAGGAGTAGGCGATTCAAAACCTTGATGGTTCGGTTCCTTTGGCGGTTTTAAAAAAGTCTCGCGGCTGTATTGAAGAAAACTTGACCGCCAGAAACACGGCCTATTGTCCTCGCTTGCGATCGCAACCGGCATCTCACAGGCACGCCATGTTCACTTACCAATGGTCGCTATCCGTCCCTTTCGAGCCTTCCTGCCGAAAGTCTCAATTCTGCAAGAAATCTCGTCTCCTTTACCAAAGTACATTCCGTCTGGCGATTGTCCGCGAAGCGGCGAGTGTGGCAGACGCGCATTGTGCTGTTTGACGCAGAATGCCAACAAAGATCCTACCGCGTGCTAACCAAAGACCGATCGCAACAGCAAAGCCATAAATAAAGAATTCTCGTTGATCTGTTCGTTTTGGAAATTGATTCCAACCGACCATCCCGAACGGAATATCAGACCAATTCCAAGGTGCGGATCCTGCTCACGGACAAATCTTCGGCTACTGTCGGTGCGTAGATATCAAATCCAGAGCAGTCGAGTCAGGTTTCCAGATGAGTGGTCAAAACTGCTATCGAAACAACGGTTGGCGGTCCGCGCAATGAGTACGTCGTTGGCTCCGATAGCTGGCGGATCTGGACAGTGAGTGCCAGCAGAGAACGGCCTCGCAACGCCGATCTCTAAAAAGCGTCACCAACAACCTCGCTATTACCAGTCCCCGGCTCAAGGAGGTACCCGCTGAAATCACTGATCCAAAAAGTGATCGCGTCTTAGCCGGAGACTCAGATAATATCGAAAGTCGATTCCAGAAACATTGTCCATGTTACTGTTTTCCTGCGCGCTGGTGCTGGTTCGATTCCCCGTACTAAAAGAATGTTAGCAAACGCTGCCGCTGATCATCGGTCAACATAATCCGATTCTGCCGAACTCTAGTTTAAGAACGGCAGAATCGTTGCGAACGTGCTCATTGACTTCCTGTCGTTGTCGATTGAACCACCATGTAAACATAGTCAGCAACACTTTCCAGGGTTGCTGCAGGCATTTGAACCGCGTCACGGTCATTCGGAAAACCCGAACCGATGATTGGTGCGGAACGAACAGCAAACATGCGGAGGACTATCTCAAAGCAATCGAAGTATGCATTTGTTCTGGTGCGAACAACTGCGTGAACGTTACAGACTCAAACAGTCAAGTCACCTCAACTGACCTGTCTGGCTGACGTGTTCCTGCAACAGTACTTTTCGCCGTGTTCAATGTTCCGCTGACTTTTTTGAGCCTGCGTGTTACTCAGTGAGTTCCTTGATTCGAATTCGGCGATACTCCATTTGTCCTCGATCGGCTTCCAGGCCAATGGGACCGGTTGCCGGCAGCTTGCGAGGAAAGTCGAGCGGTTCGCCGTTGCAGGTACAGGTGGCAGTGTCGCCCTTCACGATGACTTCCACCTGATTCCAGTCCTGAGGCCGATAGTTTTTAAGATCTTTGTAGGGTCCAGCGACGAAGTAGTCGCGACATTGCAACTGCGGCTTGCGTAAAAAGATCCCACTGTCAGCGTTCACCCCGGCGCGAAACTCCAACTTCAGATGAAAGTCTTTGGCGAATTCACGCGTCGTCCACAACTGGGCCAGGCCTTTGCCAGGATTCACGACGATCCTTCCGTCGCGACCAGTGTACCGTCCGTCACTGGAGTGCTTGTTACCATCAAACGCTGGCCCGTCCTTATAGTTCCAGCCTGTCATGTCCGTACCAGTCAACAAGGATTCAAAGCCAGGTTCGACCACGAAAGCTCCATCGGTCTCAAATGGCGATGCGGGCAAACCAGCCACGTTATAAAGATTGACGTCCGGCACGTTGACGAAACCGTATCGCACTCCGATCGGATTGCTGATCTCGTCACTTGAAACCACGACCGTGTCGCCGTCGATCCGCGCTTTCGCCGCTGCTTCTTTTTCTTTGCCGACGATCACGAAACCTTTCAAGTCGCCGCCCTTGCTGACCAGTCCACCTCCGACGTGTTTGAAGCGAAGAATGACTTGATCACCATCAACGGTCATCGAATCATAGGTCGGACCGGAGTATTCGATCTGCTGGCCATAAGCGAGTGCTCGTGCCGCGAGGGCCAGTCGATCGCCAATCGGTTTCTTTTGTTTTGGATGAATATCGGTTGGGTGGCCAACGTCCACGGTTACCGCCATCGCGGTATTTTGAGTCGTCTCGGTGGTGGCACGCTGAGCCTCACGAACTTCTGGCGTCATTCCCCGGTGGGGCGTGATCTGCACGAACAAAAACGGAAAGTCACCCTGCCCCCATGCACTTCGCCAACTGGAAATCATGGCTGGAAACAAGGTCCGATACTGTTCGCCTCGCGCAGAATTCGATTCGCCCTGATACCAGATCGCTCCTCGAATAGCGAAAGGTTGCAGTGGAGCGATCGATCCGTTGTAAAGTCCCGTCGGCCGATTCTTGTTGGTCCCAGGGTGCGCCGGTGGCTTTGGTTTTCGTGGTGCACGATTGCCAGCTTCCTTCGCCTTCTTCACTGCCGCCTCGAAATTCTTCAGCAAAGCAGGCTCTCGTTTCTGGTATGCGGCCAATGCCTCTATGTGATCCTGGACGCGTTTCTGTTGCAAATCCAACATTGGTTTCAGGACCGGGTTTCTCTCAAGTTCACCTTTCGCCGTCCAAGCTTCCGCAACGGTGCCGCCGACAGCCGATTTGATCAATCCAACCGGGACGCCAAGTTTCGCACGCAAGTCTTTTCCGAAGTAGTACGCGACCGCCGAAAAACCAGCTGCCGATCGCGATGAATCCACGGTCCAGTTTCCGCCGATTGAGTCTTGCGGCTCATCGGTCGCCTTCGCCGCAGCAGCGAACAGACGCAATTGATCATCGCCAGCCGCGGCGATCGCTTGTTTGCCGTTGATTGAACCACCCAATCCGAATGCCATGTTCGACTGACCACTACAGACCCAGACCTCACCAACCAGAACATTCGCGATCGTGACTGTTTCGTTTCCGCCCTCAGCTTTGGCGGTCAGTGTTCGACTCTCGGCAGACGCTTGCAACGGGTCTAGCCTGACCATCCATTTTCCTTCTTTGCTCGTCGTCGCCGACTTTTCTTGTCCGGCAAACTGAACCTGAATCACTTGATCCGGTTCGGCTTTTCCCCACACCGGAACGGCTAGATCCCGTTGCAGAACGGCGTTATCCGTAAACAGGCTGGACAAGGTCAGCGGCTCGGCGGCCTGCAAACTGGCCGCTGCAAATGGGATCGTGCCCAGCACGAACAAGGACAGTACTGGAATCAATCGTTGCGTTTTCATGGAGGTAAGCTTCCAACGGTGAGAAGTAAAAAATGGCATTCTTAATGTAATAGCAAAAGGCGACGATTCGTTTTGCGTGACGGTATTGTACTTCAACGGAGTATTGGATCAGACGCCGATCGAATTCTGATAAGAGTTCAGCTTGACGTCGGGTGTATCTGCGACGTTCACCCAAACGTGGACGTGTGGTTTGCCGCGGAAGTACCAAACAAAGGAAGGCCCTTCCAGACGCCAGTTGTCCCAGACACTGTCATCGCCCACGTCACCTTCCTTGTAAAAAGCGAGATGACACGCATCGAGCCCTCCCTGCGTTTTCAGGCAACGGACGACTTCGTCCTGATCCGACTGACGAAACGGTTCGAGCAACAATTGCAAAACCGATTGCAGATGTTCTTTCTGATCGGGCGAGAATTCGGTGACCGGCAAACCTTGAAATCCGCCCTCGGGTCCACCGAATCCGACCAGTTCTTCTGAAGGCATCCCTTTGGTGACCAGTGACTGCTTGCGCTGTTTGCCATCGAACATGTCGTACAGTTGGTTGGCCGCAACCGCCTGATGCCAAAAAACGTTATTGGCATGACCGGGCTCCTCATACATTCCTTCGCCCTCGTGTGCGTACAGAATGGGGCCGCCGAAGGCGACATGTTCGGCGCTATTGCCATCGCAGCGCAGTGTCATGTGCCGACTGGCCAGCACGAATTCGAACTGTTCGGTGCCAGGTGTACCAAAAATAGCGATCGACTGACCTTTTCCGAAACCGCCGACGTCGTCTTTCAACTGTCGATCCCAACGTGTCAGCCAATCTGGATTCGTCATCCCTTCAAAAATGTCTCGAATCATTGCCTGCTGATCCGCGTTAAAGAAACTGCTGTTGATCGTCGGCTTAGTGATCTTCCAATTGTTCTCGATTCGTGTTCGCAACAGTCCCCTATTTTTATCGACGTGATCCCAAGGAAAGGCTATCTGTTGTTTTTGTTTGCCCGAGAGTGTGTCATACAGAAGTTTGACGATCGTCTCAGGAGGATTCGGTGCAGTGTCGGCAGCTTTTGCGAGTCCTGGCAATGACGCCACGCTGGCAGAGGACAACGCCAGAGCGCCCGCTCGTTTCAGAAACAAACGTCGCGAAGCGTCATCAGCCAAAACAGCTTGTTTGACATCGCAATGTTGTGGAATCGACATCGCTATTCCTAGAGAATGCGTGATTGGTGATGTGAGTTTGCAGCCCGAGTACAAGCACAGCATGACACGTTACGTTAGCCCAGTTCATCAATCTCAGACTCGAGCTTTTAGTTTAATGTCACGACGCCCGCTTGAAATGAAGCGTCTGTAATTCGTTGAACGTTCTATTGTTCGGAACCAGCGAATGTGACAATCAAGAATCGAAACAACCGCCTATTCTGTGCATTTGCAAATGTTTCTGGCTGATTCTTCAGTCGCCTCATGTCTTCCTTGATTTTTTCACTTTCTTCTTCACAGCAGATTTGACACTGCGCTACCAATTGCTCTGCCGTCTTGATCATCGGTTAACGCAGTTCGCCAGTCTTGTCGTGTAGCCCAGCGATCGGTTGTTTCGAAACCGATTTACAAAGCAAATCGATGTCGCATGTGGTATGGCCAGCGAGCAACCTAGCAGCCATGAACGTTGTCTGGTGACATGTGATGGAAAAGCGACATTCTAACGAAAATGGAATGCCAACGATTCATCGAACGCATGATTAACGTGGATTCTAAACTCGCAGGGTCAAACAGCTCAAACGAACACTTTGGCCTACAAAACACGAAATTGGAGTCGATCGGTCATCTTCGCTTTCAACGGATAGTGCAACAGTGAATGCTGAACAGATTGTATTCCGTGCGTCAGAACCTTCCCGTTTTTGATTCCCTTCGGGTGAAACCGACGATGATGGTGTGTATCGACCAAAGCACTACCGCTGTTTTCAAATTGGATCGTCTAATACGGCTAGCGTTGAGAACAACCAGAGCCACAGACGCTGAACACAGAAAAATTGCCAGAATCGAGAGCCTTCCTGCTCTGCATTTACAATCAACGAAAGTCTCGGATGAAGCAGCCGCCATCTCGGATGAAGCTATCGGACAGAGGCGAACTGCCCTAGCTATTCCGATGAATTGTGTTTTCGACTGCCCTTGATGTTGTGCTTGCGCATCTTGCTGTACAGCGTCGTCGGTATAACATTCAGTTCCGCGGCAGCGCCGTCATGTCCATAGACTTTGCCACCTGCCCTCGAGAGTGCGTCGAGGATAACTCGACATTCCATTTCCGCAAGCGACGGATGATTGCCAACCAATGGCTTGATGTTGCTTGGCTCGGAGTTGCCCGAAAGCCATGATGCGTCAATCACGAGCGTGTCACCCTGACTGACGATCATAGATCGCTCGATGATATTTTCGAGTTCACGGACGTTACCGGGCCAATCGTATTGCATCAGCCCATCCATGGCCCGCCGATCGACGCGTGTGATCGCCTTGTTCATTCGGATCGAGAAGCGGGCGATGAAATGATTCATCAACGCGGGAATGTCTTCACGGCGATCTCGCAGTGGAGGAACCTGAATCGGGAAAACGTGAAGTCTGTAAAATAGGTCCTCGCGAAAATGTCCCGCTTCCGAGTAACTCTTTAAGTCTCGGTTCGTGGCGGCAATGATCCGCGTGTCTACTTCAATCGGCTCGCTACCACCGACTCGGTCAATCAAGCGTTCTTGCAAGACACGCAACAGCATCACCTGCGTTTCAGCAGGGACTTCTGAGATTTCATCCAAAAAGATGCTCCCGTGATGCGACAACTCGAATCTCCCAACGCGGCGCTGGGTCGCGCCTGTGAAAGCGCCCTTTTCATGACCAAACAACTCGCTCGCGATCAAATTAGGAGCTAACGCAGCGCAATTTACCTTGACCAATAGATTCTCGCGGCGCGAGCTAGCATCATGAATCGCTCGCGCAATCAGCTCCTTTCCCGTACCAGTTTCTCCGAGGATCAATACGGTCGCATCGCTTAGTGCTACCTGCTCGATCGCGACTCGCAACTGCCGCATCGCGCGGCTATCGCCAATGATATTTCCAAAGTCATGTTCCGTGTGCAGTTCGTCTCGCAAGTACACGTTTTGCTGTTGCAGTTCTTCCTTCAGCCGATCAATCTCACCATAGGCTGCGGCATTGTCCAAGGCGACGGAAAGCTGAGAGCCGATTTCATCGAGCAGTTGCAGATCCCAGCCATCTGTACGTTCGCTATGCTGCGATGCGATTCCCAGCAGTCCTACGTGCTGGTCGCGTGACATCAACGGCAAATGGACTACCGACGCATAACCGGCTTCCACCAATCGCTTGTGCTCGGGAAACGTTTGCGACTGACTTAAACTACGAACCACCAATGGCACTCGGTTTTCGCGAACCCAACCGAAGGCGGATTCAGGCAGCGGTTGCGAAGAAATTTCCACCCACTCTCGCTCGCCTCGCTTGAATTCAATCGCGAAACCGTAGCGAGATTCCTCATCATCAGAACTCAATATCAGGCTCACGCGATCACAGTCAAGTAACATGTGTATTTGCTCGGCAGCGTGCTCGAATACCTCCCGGCGATTGAGACTCGAATTAACGATTTGCCCCATCTTCACCAGTGATCGATAACGACTTTCTGATTGTCGGAGTTGCTGGGTTTGTTTGTCGACTTCGTCTTGGAGTGTCTCGACAAACTTGTCTTTAGCGGCGTTCGCAGCGGCAAGTTCTTGATTGGTGCGTTGCAGTTCGCTCACCAGGCGATTGCGTTCTAAGCTGATCGCGATGTGACCGGCCAAACGCTTCAGTAGCGAGGCGTGCGCTTGGGTGTAAGTGTTCGTCGCACGGCTGGAGAAAAAAATCACGCCGATTGGCTTGGCATCGGCCAATAGCGGAAGAGTCAGGCTGGACCGCATGCCTTCACGTTCAATCAGCGCTGTCGATGCCGACTGCGGTTTCTCAACCAAGTACTTTTGCAGATCGTCGATGATACGCGGTTGCCCAGTTTCCAAGAGCGGTGCGAGGGTCGAACCGTCAACTCGTGCGGCATACCCGACTTTCAATACCACGTCGCCATCGGAGCGACACGAGATCAGACGCAGCAGGTTAAGCGGCTGTTCGAGCAGGGCAACGGCAATCCGGTTGTACGGCACGATGCCCCGCAATTGGTCGTATACCGAGTCCAAAAGCTCCTCGAGACCTTGCCCCATGTTGATCTGTTCGAGCATCCGCTCGACAAGACGCACATAATTATCAGGTATTTCGCTCATAGAAAACTGACGCTCAGCCGTCACTTGACGGCATTTCGTGGCGTTGTTGATGAAAAGCGTTCGATTTGCTACAAAATAGCTGGTTCAACAAGGTGGATTTAACTCAGGGTAACTTAAATCACGCTCGATTGCCATTCGCGATGACGATATTCCGTCATCCGATTGACCTGCACCCTGATCGCTCGTAACGCCGTAACGTGTTACAAAAAACGTCTTTGCGATTAGATATCGCCGTGATCGGACCATTTGGTATGCAAAGTGCATTGGCTGACCCGTATTATGTAGGCACCCTCACTTCACTACCCGTTTTTCGGAAGACAAACTCGATGACAATTAAGGTGACTGAAACAGCAGTCAAGGAACTCAAGAAAGTGATCAGCGACCAGAAGTTGCCTGAAGCGGTCGCCCTTCGGATTGGCGTTACCGCCGGCGGTTGCAGCGGCTTTGAATACAAGCTCGACTTCGACGAAGACGTCAACGACGAAACAGACATGTTGACGGAAATCGATGGCATCCGCGTCGCTGTCGACAAGAAGAGCGCGTTGTATCTCGACGGCATCGAACTGGATTACCACGAGAGCTTGGAAAAGCGCGGCTTCGTTTTTAACAATCCAAACGCCACGAAATCATGCGGGTGCGGAAGCTCGTTCTCGGCATAGCGTTTGTGCGTCCCGTCGAGACCACGCTACGGAAATCCCTTAAGGAAACAAGGCATGACATCTGAAAACGCAATGCTCGAAGAATTCGCCCAGCGCGAGTACGAGCACGGTTTCGTAACCGACATCGAAGCGGACGCGATAGCCCCTGGCTTGAGCGAAGACGTCGTGCGACTGATCTCCAGCAAAAAGAACGAGCCCGAGTGGTTGCTCGAGTGGCGTTTGAAAGCTTATCGCCATTGGTTAACGTTGGAAGAACCCAATTGGCACAACGTCAAGTATCCACCAATTGACTACCAAGCGTCGGTCTATTATTCCGCGCCCAAAGAAAAGCCAAAGCTCAGTAGTCTCGATGAAGTCGATCCGGTTCTGCTGGAGACCTACGAAAAACTTGGCATTCCGTTGCAAGAGCAAAAAGTGCTCGCGAACGTTGCGGTGGATGCGGTTTTCGACAGTGTTTCGATCGCGACCACGTACCGCGAGACGCTTGAGAAACACGGCGTCATTTTTCGTCCGTTTTCCGAAGCCGTTCACGAACATCCGGAATTGGTAAAGAAATACCTTGGTTCGGTAATACCATACTCAGACAACTTTTACGCATCGCTCAATTCGGCTGTCTTCAGTGATGGTTCATTCTGCTTCATCCCCAAGGGCGTGCGTTGCCCGATGGAGTTGTCGACTTACTTTCGCATCAATGCTCAGAACACAGGTCAATTCGAGCGAACGTTGATCATCGCCGAAGAAGGCGCTCATGTGAGTTACCTTGAAGGTTGCACAGCACCGAAACGCGACGAGCATCAATTGCACGCCGCGGTCGTTGAACTGGTTGCCATGGATGACGCCGAGATCAAGTATTCCACGGTCCAGAATTGGTATCCCGGTGACGCCGAAGGCGTCGGTGGCATTTATAACTTTGTCACCAAACGGGGTGCTTGCCGTGGCAAGAACTCGAAAATCTCCTGGACACAGGTGGAGACCGGTTCGGCGATCACGTGGAAGTACCCCAGCGTGATCTTGCAAGGCGATAACTCGGTCGGCGAATTCTATTCAGTCGCTGTTACCGCCAATCATCAGCAAGCAGACACGGGCACGAAGATGATTCACATCGGTAAAAACACCAAGAGCACGATCATCTCGAAAGGCATCTCGGCGGGAGTTGGCCAGAATAGTTATCGCGGCGAAGTGAAGATGATGAAGGGAGCGACGAACGCCCGGAATTTCTCGCAGTGCGATTCGCTGTTGATCGGCGATCGCTGTGGAGCCCACACGTTTCCCTATATCGAAGTCCGGAACACGACCGCCAAAGTTGAACACGAGGCGTCAACATCCAAAGTGGGTGAGGACCAAATCTATTACCTTCGGCAACGCGGACTGTCGACTGAAGATGCGGTCAACATGATCGTCAACGGTTTCTGCAAAGAGGTTTATGACTTGCTGCCCATGGAGTTTGCCCTCGAAGCAAGGAAACTGCTCAGCGTCAGCCTTGAAGGCAGTGTTGGTTAGCCGCCCCTACAACATTTGATCACAACACACACTGATAATATCCATGTTAGAAATCAAGAACTTACACGCCCGATCTGACGAAACCGAAATCCTCCGCGGCATTGACTTGCAGGTCAACGCGGGAGAAATCCACGCCATCATGGGTCCAAATGGCTCCGGCAAAAGCACCTTGGCGCACGTGATCGCCGGGCGCGAAGATTATGAAGTGACGCAAGGCGAAATTCATTACAACGGCAAGGATTTGCTGGACATGGAGATCGAGGTACGGGCCGCGGAGGGCATCTTCTTGGCGTACCAGTATCCCGTCGAAATCTCCGGCGTCAGCAACAAGTATTTCCTGCGAACTGCCATGAATTGCGTTCGCAAGCATCACGGCGAGTCACCCATCAAGCGAACTGAATTCATCGCGTTGCTCAAGCAGAACCTTGATCGTCTAGGAATGGACAAAAGCATGATGGACCGTTCGGTGAACGAAGACTTCTCGGGCGGCGAAAAGAAACGCAACGAGATCCTGCAAATGGCGATGTTGCAACCCAAACTGGCTGTGCTCGACGAAACGGATTCTGGCTTGGACATCGACGCATTAAAGATTGTTGCTAATGGCGTCAATGCGTTACGAAGCCCAGAACGGGCAACGATCGTTGTGACGCACTATCAACGTTTGCTCGACTACATTGTGCCTGACAAAGTTCATGTATTGGCAGGTGGCAAGATCGTTCGATCGGGTGACAAGTCATTGGCGCTGGAATTGGAAGACAAGGGATACGGTTTTCTGCAAGAACTGACTGCGACTTAGACAGCCAGTGGTTTCATTACCGTTGTTCATCCAGAAGCATCCCAACGTACCGGGCTAACCATCATCCATTCTGCAAATCAACCATGATCGCGACCGAAATCGAAACCTACCGAGAACAACACGCCGCTTTCCAGCGGAAATCCTCGCCGGAGTGGCTCGTCGAACTACGACAACAAGGACTCGATGCGTTCACTCGCCTTGGACTCCCAACCAAACGGCTTGAAGATTGGCGGTTCACCAACGTCTCGCCGCTGACAGCGAATCCCTACGAGTTGTCCTCGCTTACGAGTCCGGACAACGAGATAGTCGGCGACGAAATCAACGCACTCGTCCAACAAGCGACCCTGGATGAATCATATCATCGCTTGGTCTTCATCAATGGTCGCTACTGCGAGGAATCGTCACGGCTACATGATGTATCCTCCGGAGTTATTATCGACAACTTGGCGAGCGTCATTCGTAGTCGTGCAAACGAAGTACGAGACCAGCTTTCAGGCGGACTCGACTTTGATGAATCCGCGTTCGCCGCACTCAACACGGCATTCATTGACGATGGGGCGTTCATTGATATTCCCGATGGTGTCGCCTCAGATCGGCCCGTTCATTTGGTTTTTCTTTCAACGGGAAGCAGTCGCACCGTTTCGCATCCGCGCAATTTGATCCGGCTTGGCAAGGGCAGCACGGCAAATGTGATTGAAAGCTACTTGGGCAATGGTGACGTCTATTTCACCAACTCGATCACTCAGATCACGCTTGATGAAAGTGCCGAATTAGATCATCACAAGCTCCAGCATGAACAAATCGGAGCGTTGCACATCGCAATGACCAGAGTCGATCAACGGACCAGCAGTCACTTCCGTTCGCACTACTTCTCGTTCGGTGGTTCGCTCGCTCGTAACGAACTGGACTGCGTACTCGACGGCGAGCGAATTGAAACGACGCTTAACGGGCTATACATGCCTAAAGGCGATCAGTTGATGGATTGCCGCACACGGATCGACCACGCCAAACCGAATGGCAACAGTCATGAACTGTACAAGGGCATTTTGGATGACAAGTCGAAGGGCGTCTTCAACGGAAAAATCTTTGTCCGCCAAGACGCGCAGAAGACAGACGCCAAGCAGAGCAATCAAGCCTTGCTGTTGTCAGACGATGCCTCCGTGAACACGAAACCCCAACTGGAAATTTACGCGGATGATGTGCGGTGTACTCACGGTGCGACAATTGGCGAACTGGAAGAGGACGCTCTTTACTACCTTCGTTCGCGGGGAATCCCAATCGATTTTGCTCGAAAACTCCTCATCTTCGCCTTCGCCAACGACGTAGTGCAGGGCGTCGAATTAGCGGCAGTTCGTCGACATCTCGAGTCGCTACTGCTATCTGGTCATGAACTGTCCGAAGACATTCTTTAAGGGAGCACTGAAATGACTCATGTGGTTGCCGAGCCGTGCTCGGGTTGCAAATACACGGACTGCGTCGTGGTCTGTCCCGTGGAATGCTTCTACGAGGGCGAGCAGATGCTATATATCCAGCCAGACGAGTGCATCGACTGCGAAGCCTGCGTTCCGGAATGTCCGGTCGAAGCCATTTTCCACGAGGATAACCTACCCGAAGAATGGGAATCGTATACGCAACTGAACGCAGAGCAGGCTGAGGAGTGCGATGTCATTACTGAACAGAAGACACCTCTAGCGGATCCAAAAGACAAATAGCAACGACCAACGATGTTTACGACGAAGCGGATCGGCTGTAAGACGACGGCCTGTTCGATACGGATATCAATGAACTGATCGAACTGTTGACGATCGACAGCGGATACGTCTTGGCATCGATTTGGATGACGTTGAACCTTACACAGCAATCACCGGTTACACCGATTTCCTCCTACGGGTTGCCGGGCACGCCAGCCTCGCCGAGATCGTCGCCGCAGTGGATCCTTGCTTGCGAGTGCATTTGAGCTTGGGGACTGAATTGGCTGCGTCGTTGCGACCGGGTGATCCGCACGAAGAGTGGATCAATACTTGTTCCGGGGACGAATTCGAGCATTTCTGTGCTCGACTTGAAGAGCTACTGTACGAAATCGCATCGAACAGTTCGGCGGTCCGTGACTCATATCGCTACGCGATGCAGTACGAGTTGTATTTTTGACGGCACCGTTGGAGGACTCATGATGATACCGGTCGCATTGACAATCGCAGGCTCTGATCCGTCCGGCGGAGCTGGGCTGCAGGCTGATTTGAAGACATTTCATCAACACGTCGTATTTGGAACGAGCGTTGTCACGCTTCTTACGGTTCAAAACACACAGGCCGTTTTGGTGGTCAAGCCTCTAGCAAGTGACTTTGTCCTCGCACAGCTCGACGCAGTCTTAGGCGATATTCCTCCTAATGCCGCCAAGACCGGAGCACTGGGAAACGCCGAGATCATCGAAGCCATCGCTGAGCGAGCGAAGTCGTTTGGGTTTCCGCTGATTGTCGATCCAGTGATGGTCAGCAAGCACGGTGCGGCGCTGGTCGACGATGATGCGGTCGACGCCTTTACTCACAAGCTGTTACCCAATGCGTTTCTTGTTACACCCAACCTGCCAGAAGCCACGAAGCTGGCTGCGATGGAAATCACCGACCTGCGAACGATGAAAATGGCGGCGGCGGCTATCGCTCAATCTGGCGTCGAGAACGTACTTATTAAAGGCGGACATCTCGACGGCGACGCGGTCGATGTGCTGTGGAGCGAAGGCCAATCTCACACATTTCGCGCCGAACGACTGGAGACCCGACACACGCACGGGACGGGTTGCGTTCTATCAGCTGCAATCACCGCGAGATTGGCACAGGGCGAAGCCTTGATTGCTGCTGTGAAAGCAGCCAAACAATTCATCACGACGGCAATACAAACCAACCCAGGTCTGGGAAATGGTTTTGGTCCAGTGAATTTTCACTGTAGCACGCACATCTAAGTCATCTAGAATTCCATCACAGGGAAAAACGACAATTGAGAACACCCGCCAGGTATTGACGCAAGCTGTTGGTTGTAGAACAGCGACTCGACGCCGTGCAAACCGACCTTGTCGTCGCGTCAGCCAGGCGATGGACAGGCCTGAACCGCGGCAACCTAGGGTTCGGCGTCCGGCGTCGCAGTGATACGCAAGTGGGTCAGTTTGTAAGAATTCAAAGGAAAAAGCTGAATATGAAACGAGGCCTGAACCAAATGGAGAGCGTTGAATTTGACAACAGCTACGCGCGGTTATCGGACAGATTTTTCGTGCGGCAACCACCGGTTACCGTCACAGCGCCGAAATTGATTCGCTTGAACTCCGAACTAGCGGAATCGCTTGGCTTCAATCCGGGTTCTCGCTCGCCCGCAGAGTGGGCGGAGGTGTTCGCCGGAAACGTTTTACTCGACGGCAGTGATCCGCTGGCTATGGCATACGCTGGGCACCAGTTCGGCAGTTTCGTTCCGCAACTGGGCGACGGGCGCGCACTGTTACTCGCCGAGGTGATTGATCGTAGCGGAATCCGATGCGACATCCAATTAAAAGGATCCGGCCCGACAGCGTTCTCGCGGAATGGCGACGGCCGCGCGGCGGTTGGCGCCGTGCTTCGTGAATATGTGGTCAGCGAAGCCATGCACGTACTCGGCATCCCAACGACGAGGGCGCTAGCTGCTGTGACAACGGGAGAGCCAGTTTACCGCGAAACAAAATTGCCGGGAGCGATTCTGACGCGTGTGGCCCGGAGTCACGTCCGCGTCGGAACATTTCAGTTTTTCGCGGCACGCGACAACTGGCAGGCAGTACGCCAACTCGCGGATTACGTCGTGTGGCGGAATTATCCTGACTTGCTGGACCGCCCCAAACGCTACGCCGAATTGTTGCAGGCCGTGTGCGAGCGACAGGCCAGACTGGTGTCAAGTTGGCTCGGCGTCGGCTTCATCCATGGGGTCATGAACACCGACAACATGTCCATCGCCGGCGAGACAATTGACTATGGTCCGTGCGCCTTCATGGACAACTATGATCCCGCAACCGTTTTCAGCTCGATTGATCACAGTGGCCGGTACCGATACGACAATCAGCTACGGATTGCACAGTGGAATCTCGCCCGCCTTGCAGAGACGTTGTTGCCACTGTTGGACGACGATCAGGAACAGGCGATCAAGCAGGCAACTGAAATCATCGAAGCATTCTTGCCTCACGCCGAAGAATGTCGGCTTGATGTGATGAGGCGGAAACTCGGCTTCAAGGAGTCTCGCCCCGGCGACAACGAACTAGTGGAGTCGTTACTGACGCTAATGCACGAGGCACAGGCTGATTTTACGCTCACATTTCGTTCTCTTTGGAAGGCGATGGTGCCAGCGGAACCTCCAAGCGAATTGACCGATCAGGTCGGAACAAGCGGGAAGATGGTTGAGTGGTTCAAGTCTTGGCGACAGCGGGTCCTCTCCGAAGGCGTTTCATCCCAGGAAGCAGCAGAACGGTTACGCACGACCAATCCAGCGCTGATTCCTCGCAATCATCATGTCGAGCGAGTCTTGTCGGCTGCTGTTACCAAAGGAGACTCTGCCCCGTTTCATCATCTTGTGGAACAACTCGCGAAGCCGTTTGAGGCAAGTGCCGACACAGTACCAGAAGCTGCGCCGCCCAGGCCGGAACAAAGAGTCACCCAAACGTTCTGTGGTACATGAGTCGCTAGCTGGCAAGTCCTTGAACAACATTAAAATCCTCTTGACTAAACTCCGCTAATTCAGGAACTCGGACTGCCAAAATCCAGACTCCTGCTAAGGCCGACTACCGCTCAGCCTTGACGACCTCGTCGCACGCCTGAAAGCTTTTCGCCCGATCCGAATCTAACCTCGATATCGCTTCTGTAGTTCGGGAGTTTTCGAGTCGCGAGGGAACTGCGTCTCCGGTTTCCAAGTACACCTCATCGGGTCTCTGACCTTCGAATGCCGAGTGTGGAAAGACCGTGTTGTATTGTTCAACGTAGAACGCGACACACTTCACGACCGTTGCCGCAGAGTCAAGTTCGTTCAAGTCCAGCCACTGATGCTTTCGACCTCGCCACCACGATCCAATCATAGAGTTCGAGAACTGAACCTATGCATAAACTAGTACACGCGTCAAAAAATTTGAGTTAACAGCGTTGTCACCCTCTGCGTTGTCGTTCTCGATACCACCATCGACCAGCACGGTTGTTTTGTCGACTCCCTTTTTGTTTATTGTTTCGACAAGCAACTTGGCCGCGATCGATCGTTGGCAACGAAAAGAAGCGTGACTGGAGAGTATTCGCAGTAAGTAGTTTAGAAACCTGTTCAAACAACAAGGAACCGTGTAAATGACTTCAATGGGGTTATCATATGAATGATGGTTGTTATCCTCTAAAGAGATTCACGTACAAGGACGGTCGCAACGAACCGATGACACCACAAAAAGACAAGCTCCTCTTTACTCCTGGGCCACTCACGACCAGCGTTACCGTCAAGGAAGCGATGTTGCGCGACGTGGGGTCACGTGACGCTGAATTCATTAGCATCGTACGCGAAATTCGGCAGCAACTTCTAGCCGTTGCCGGCGTCAGTCAGAAGGACGGTTACGAGGGAATTTTGATTCAAGGCAGCGGGACGTTTGCCATAGAGTCCGTAATTTCTTCGGTAATTCCGCGTGACGGAAAGCTTTTAATCATCATCAACGGCGCGTACGGCAAACGCATCCGCGACATTACCAAGCGACATGGAATAGCATCGGTCGCTATCGAAGTCCACGAGAATACACCTCCGGATCCGCAACAAGTTCGTCAAACCCTAGCTGACGACAGCGAGATCACACACGTCGCCATGGTCCACTGCGAAACGTCATCCGGCATTCTCAATCCGGTGCACGAGATCGGTGCGGTGGTCAAGGATTTACAGCGGACCTTTATCGTAGATGCGATGAGCAGTTTTGGTGGCATTCCGTTAAACGTGTCCGAGGCCAAGATTGATTTCCTGGTTTCGTCCGCCAACAAGTGCATCGAAGGTGTGCCGGGCTTCTCATTGGTCATTGCCGACCACGCACAACTGTTAGCAAGCGGCAGCGCAGCGCGTACTGTCTGCCTCGATTTGGTTGCTCAATGGAAAGGTCTCGAAGACAGCGGCCAATTTCGTTTTACACCACCGACCCAGGTTCTTCTTGCGTTCCGCCAGGCCCTGCGTGAACTGGACGATGAAGGTGGTGCCGCCGGCCGAGCAATCCGGTACGCAACGAACCACAGAGCACTGGTGCATGGTATGCGCCGGATGAATTTTCGCGAATACGTTCCCGCCGAATTGCAGAGCCACATAATTACAAGCTTCCTGTTTCCTGAAGACCCGAACTTTGAGTTCAAAAAGTTCTATCAGCGACTGTCCGACAAAGGCATGGTGATTTATCCGGGCAAGCTGATGAAGGTAGATTGTTTTCGGATCGGCAACATCGGCAGGATCTTTGAGAGCGACATCGAGTTGCTGCTAACAACGATTGAATCAACCCTTTTGGAGATGAAGGTTAAAATGTCCGATAGAGATTCCAGCCGACCGACTGAGACATCACACACTGTCGAATACGAGGACTACGACAGCACGTCTGAAAGCTATGACAGCACGCGAGTCCCCATCGGTGTACCGATCATTTTAGATTACCTGGCAGCCACGCCGACCGCCTTAAGCGAGCAGACGGTTTTGGACGCTGGCTGTGGGACGGGCTCTTGTCTGTCCGAACTTCGTCGGCACGTTGGCAAGTTGCATGGACGGGAGTTGAACACCGGCATGCAGCAGGTCGCCAAAGAGCGATTCGCTGACAACCCGGCCGTCCATATTGAGCAGGGGAGTATCACGGAATTACCGTTTGCTGATGAGACATTCGATGGCATTGTTTGTAATCAGGTACTTCACCACCTCGATCCCGGAGAGAGCGACGATGCGGACTGCGAAGGTTTCCCAAACGTCCGTAGCTTTTTCCGCGAAGCGTTTCGCGTTTTGCGGCCTCACGGCTGCCTTGTGATCAATACCAGCAGTCACCAACAGCATCGCGACGGGTTCTGGTGGTCAACCCTGATACCAGCGGCAATCGATCGGATGGTGCCACGTTTTCCGTCAATTGAGCGGCTCAAGAACATTTTCCAACAGACGGGCTTTGTCGACTTTGCAACATCTGTGCCTCTCGAGGAAGTGCTGCAGGGAAAGCAGTACCTGAATCCAGCAGGCCCACTTAGCGTGGCCTGGCGAGCAGGAGATTCCTCATGGTCGCTGGCCACCGAGGACGAGCTTGCACGCGCGACGAACAAGGTCACCTCCATGCTTGACGATGACAGCATGGATGCCTTCATGGAAGAACGCGAGCAACTGCGTGCAAAGATAGGGCAGACGACTTTTTTGGTCGCCCGCAAACCTTAGAAAACGAGGCATACCTAACGAAAGCTAATGGAACTTCTATGAACAAAGTCTACATTGCGATGAGCGCTGATTTGGTCACGCCGGGCCACGTACGGCTGATCCAAGAGGCAGGAAAACTGGGTGATGTGATCATTGGGCTGCTGACGGACCGCGCCGTCGCGGGCTACCAGCGACTGCCATACATGCCATACGAGGAACGCAAGATCGTTATAGAGAACATGGTCGGCGTTAAAGAAGTCGTGGCTCAGGAGACACTGGACCACGTGCCGAACCTGCTGAAGATCAAGCCTGACTTTGTATTCCATCGCGACGACTGGAACACTGGAGTCCTGCGAGGGACCCGCCAGCGCGTCATTGATACGCTTAATCAATGGGGTGGGAAACTTATTGAGCCGGAACCAATACCCGGCATCACATCTACCTCGCTGACGCAAGCCATTCGGGAAGTGGGCACCACGCCAATGATGCGTCAAGGGATGCTGAAACGCCTCTTGGAAGCCAAGCCGTTGGTTCGCGTTATCGAAGCACACAGTGGACTGACGGGATTGATCTCCGAAACCGTGTTCGTAGAAACCGACAACAGCGTAAGGGAATTCGACGGGATCTGGCTGAGCAGCCTCACGGACTCAGCTCTCAAGGCCAAGCCTGACATCGAATACGTAGATCGCATGACCTCCATCAGTGATATTCTTGAGACCACGACCAAGCCGATCATCTTTGACGGTGATACAGGCGGTGTCACAGAACATTTCGTGTTCATGGTCCGCACACTGGAGCGTCTAGGTGTTTCGGCCGTAATCATTGAAGATAAGAAAGGGCTGAAGAGAAATTCGTTGTTCGGCACCGACGCATCGCAGGTACAGGACGACGTCGAGGCCTTCTCCCAAAAGATCTCCAGCGGGAAGAACGCGCAGGTCACCAGCGACTTCATGATCATCGCCCGTATCGAAAGTCTGATTCTCAAAGCTGGCATGGACGATGCGTTGTCCCGCGCCCAGGCCTACATCGCTGCCGGTGCGAACGGGCTCATGATCCACAGCAAAGAGCCAAACGCCGACGAGATAATGACCTTCTGCAGAGAATACGCAAAGTTCGATGATCGCGTACCGCTGGTGGTGGTGCCGTCGACGTATTCCCAAACCACTGAACGCGAACTGTCCGAGGCTGGCGTCAGCATCGTGATCTACGCCAACCATCTGTTGCGAAGCGCGTACCCGGCCATGGTTCGGGCCGCTAAAAGTATTCTCCAGAACGGACGAGCGGCCGAGGCCGAGGAACTTTGCATGCCCATCAAGGACATCATCAGCCTGATTCCGGAAAGGACGTAAGCTCAGCATGATTCACAGTAAGGACTTTGTTGATTGGCTTGAAGCATTTGGTGTGGATTTCTACGCAGGCGTGCCGGATTCGCTGCTTAAGCCAGTTTGCTTCTACCTGGCAGACCATGCTGGCGACAAACACGTTGTAGCGGCCAATGAAGGCGGAGCGGTTGCCTTAGCGTGCGGATCCCATCTAGCCACAGGGAAAGTGCCGCTTGTTTACCTGCAGAACTCCGGTCAGGGCAACACCATCAATCCGCTGCTTTCACTTGCCGACCGCGACGTCTACGGCATTCCATTGCTGCTGCTGATCGGCTGGCGGGGCGAACCCGGCACGAAAGACGAACCGCAGCACGTCAAACAGGGCAATGTCACCGTCAACCTGCTGGACGCGATTGACATTCCCCATCGCGTTCTGGCTCGGGAACCCGAGGCAGCTCGCCGCTGCGTGGCTGAGTTGCTGGGTATCGCGGCAGCTGAAAGCCGACCGGTGGCTTTATTGGTCCGTACCGAGACGTTCGAGTCTTACACGCCGACTGTTCAGGCGACGCGTAACTTTGAGATGACTCGCGAGGATGCCATCGAGGCCGTCGTTGCGGCCCTGGGCGAAACCGATGCGATCGTTTCCACGACAGGGAAACTTTCGCGGGAGCTTTACGAATGCCGCGATCGCGCGGGCCAGGGCCACCAGCGGGAATTTTTGACGGTCGGTTCGATGGGTCACGCCTCGCAAATCGCCATGGGTATCGCCCTCTCCCGTCCGGAACGACAGGTCTACTGCCTTGACGGCGATGGTGCCATGCTAATGCACATGGGCAGTGCGGCGATTGTCGGTGCGACCGGGGTACCCAACTTCAAACATGTGATTTTCAACAACGGCGTTCACGACTCCGTTGGCGGCATGCCCACTGCCGGCCTGAAGGTCTCGTTCACGGAAATCGTCAAAGCGTGCGGCTACACGGAAGCCTGGCGCGTCGAGCGGCGAGACGATCTCGTCGAAACGGTAGCCCAGCTTCGCTCCGCGAAAGGGCCAGCATTGCTGGAAATCATGATTAAGAAAGGCGCACGACCCGATCTGGGCCGCCCGAAAACCTCACCCATCGAAAACAAGACAGCCTTTACCGAGTTTCTCAGACGCGATTAATCGTATGCTGGACAAGCTCTTCGATCGAGTGAATACCAAAGCACTACAGCGGTGTGGATGTTGACCTCGCTTCCTGCGAGTTGGTAATTATCGTCTGCGTGCCTATCGAGAAATGCCCGGTTGAGAAGTTCCCTTTCGACGTGCCGCTGCGCCCAAAGCATGCTCTCGTCGATAACGGGCGTCTGAACTGACTACCCCCCGGTCTTTGCACCAGGTTGAGTGAGAGAATTGGGGTTGGTAATGCGGCTGTGTTCTGGAGGCTGAGGCGTAGCCGAAGCCGGAAGAACACAGCCAGCCGCATACGCGGCAGGGGTTTGATAATCCAATGAACTGTGGATGCGGTGATGGTTGTAGTCGAGTCGCCATCGATCAATCACCCAGCAAGCTTCCTCGAATCTCAAAAAGATTTCACGGTTTAACAACTCGTCGCGAAGCGTGCCATTGAACGATTCGACATAGCCGTTTTCCCATGGGCTGCCCTTGGCGATGAACAACGTTTTGACATCAGCTTCTTTCAGCCAACGGC
>JAPKCI010000060.1 GCA_028823035.1 Rubripirellula sp. | reverse complement strand
CCTTGTCCTTGTCCTTGTCCTTGTCCTTGTCCTTGTCCTTGTCCTTGTCCTTGGCACTGTTTGCAGCCGCCTCCCTGACACTGCTGGCAACGCATCTGGTTCTTTGATTCCGAGAGGGAATCGAGAGCCGAGTCAAGATCCTCCAGTTCCGACATTTCCTGTTGCATCTGCCCCAATTGATCGGACATCTGTTGCATCGCATCTGCGGCTTGGCCTGCGTCACCTTGCTCACAGGCTTGAGCAGCATTCTTCATGGACTCAGCCATTTGCTTCATTTTCTGCATCTGTGAGTCTTTCTGCTGCATCTGATTCAATTTCTGCTGCAATTTGGAGGCTTCATCACTGCGTCCCTCATTGCGAGCTTGCTCAATTTTGTTTTTGAGTTCCTGTTTCTTTTGCTCATGCTCTTGGACAGCTTTATCAAACGCCTTCTGCATTTGCTGAACCTGATTTTTGAGCTGTTCTTTTTCTTTTTCGCTGAGCTGACCCTGACGCATTTTGTTGGCCAAATCCTTCACCATTTCTTGAGCCTTGGCGAAGTTACCCTGTTCCATCGCTTTGGCAACCTTCTCTCCGGGGCCAGCTTCAAGCCCTTTCATTTGTGACAAGGCCCGCTTCATCTGCTCAGTTGACCCCAATTGCTGGCGACGTTCTTCCAACTGCTTCTTTAGATCATTCATCGCAATCATGGCATCTTTGCGATTCAGATCTTTTCGTTTGGTGACTTTGTCCAGCTGAGACTCCATTTTTTTGAAGATGTCCTCAGTTTCTTTCAAGCCCTCAGCCTCAGCCTTACGTCGCTGCTGCTGAATTCTCTTCTTGAGTTGTGAGGCAGCTGTTTGAACCTGCTTGACTTCCGCTTTATTCGCTGCAGGTGTGATGCCAGCACTGGTTTCCTTCATTGGCTCAGCGAGCATCAGCACGACCACTAACACAGGAATGATTGACATTGGTAACCAACCAATCTTGTTGGGCTTGAGTGTGAAGCGTTCTGCCACATCGATCTTGTCAGCTCGCTTATCAGCATCTGCCACGAGAGCCAATCCGAAACTGCTCTCACGATCATCCTCGCTCATCGCCACCGAACTGCTCAGTCGCTCACGCAGTCCGAATCGCCGATCCAACTCGGCCGCAACCGTCTCGATCGATGGAGCGGTAACCAGTGAATAGATGCCTGCCGCAGCGAAAGCGGCAGCCAAGCATCCCCCGATCCAACTGTAATTCCAGACTTCGATATCCAGATTCATGAAACGAAGAGCGGGCAAGGCAATCGCAACGGTAGCAATCAAAAGTGCCGCGAACAGCGTCACACATAGCGCCTGTCCAAAACGTCCCAGCATCAGCCGACGACGGGCACTGCGAACTTTGGTTTCAATACGATTCATCATTTCGATCCAGAGAATGGACTGGGCATCGGTGGTGAACCGATACCATTAATAGTGGCGATCCCGCCTTGCGGAAAATGGAGGATTCCAACCCTTATCGAACCTCCATTTATCTATCGCAATGTTAGTATAGGGTTATTGACGTCGATCATTTGAGTGCGAATTCCACTGTTTTTCGTCAATTAAGAGCGATTACACCCGTTTTAGACTAGATTCTCATGATTAAGCGAACCGAGTTGCCGGACCCCGACGCTTTTAGTGACGCAGATGTCGTGATCTATGATGGACACTGCAATTTCTGCCGGTCTCAGATCAACACTCTGCATCGCTTTGATTGCTGTGGACATCGCCTTGCGTATCTCTCGCTGCATGACCCGCGCACCAGCAGACGGTATCCCGATCTGACGCATGAGATGCTGATGGAACAGATGTATGTGATCGATCGTCAAGGCCAACGACACGAAGGTTCAAACGCTGTTCGCTATCTCACCCGCCGCCTTCCCACGCTTTGGATTGCTGCCCCCCTATTGCACCTTCCCGGTTCGGCGAGGCTGTGGCGGTGGATGTACCAACAGGTTGCAAAACGCCGATACAAACTGGCTGGCAAATCGTGTGACAGTGATTCGTGCAGCGTTCACCTGGACTAACGAAGAATCTCGGCTTCCGACACCCAATTCTGCGTCAGGGTGTCAATTCATTCTGAGCATCACGGGATAGGCGATACGAGGCAAAGCCCAAGCGGTTTGCCAAACTTTCCCATGTCAACCAAACTTTCCCATGTCAAGAGGTTTACGCGAACCACTTAACGGCGTTCTGGAACATTACCATGCCGTCACCGTACTCGGGTTGCTCGCTGCGGCGGGTCCAACAGGGGTGCTGCGTGGCGTCGACATGTCGTTCCGGATGCGGCATCAAGCCAAAGACACGCCCGCTGGCGTCACAGACGCCAGCCACATTCGCATCAGCCCCATTGGGATTATGGGGGAACGGCAGAATCTCATTCTGAACATCACCCTGATCTCCCTCGGCATATCGAATTGCCAGTCGACCCTGCTCGCGAAGTAGCCCCAGGGTAGCCTCGTCGGCAGCAACAAACTTACCCTCAGCATGTGCCATGGGCAGGTACATACGCTCGACTCCCTGCAAGAAAACGCAAGGTGTTTGATCGACCGCAAGGTGCACCCAGCGATCTTCAAAACGACCGTGATTATTCCAAGTAAGAGTCGCTGGTGTCGTATCCTGCTGACCGACGCCTTCGGTCAACACACCGAGCCGCATCAGTACTTGCATCCCATTGCAAATCCCCAACACCAACCGATCACCGTTGCCATGGACGAAGGCATTGACCATTTCAGCCAAATGCTGACGCAATCGAGTCGCCAAAATCCTTCCTGCCGCAATGTCGTCTCCGTAGCTGAAACCGCCCGGCAAACAAAGTATTTGGTAACGGTCCTTCAGAGCTGGGTTTTCGATCAAACGGTTAACATGCACCCGCTCCGCCGTCGCACCGGCACGCTCAAAAGCGAACGCAGTTTCCTCGTCGCAGTTGGTTCCTGGAGCACGAAGGATTAAAACCCTGGGAGACGTCATTATGGGTCACATAGGTGGCAGGTCTGGGAAAGTTTGGAAGTTTAGACCGCAGTTCACCCATTGAGAACCACGTACCCATCGACGTGATCCGGCTGCGGCAACGGTTTCAGCCCTTCGGCCCGCAAAAAAACGGCTAAAAAAGCACTCACCTCGAAGAATCGAGCCTGATTTGCAACCGACCGTGCAAACTGTCCCACCCGACAATGGCACCTTTACCACGCCATTTATTCCTTCCAAGCTGCTCAAATTCATCGCCTAAATCGTGGGGAACATACAACACCAACGGCAATCTGGGATCCGGGTAGCGTGCCCAAACTGCGTAGCCATCCTTGTACACGTGCGGATCCTCGTCACCCCCATACAACAACCGTCGCTCCACTTCTGCCTCGACGTCAAATGAAATCCCGCTGACTGCTTCCACCACCATTTCGACCTGATCCTGATCCTGCCGGACAGCCCAAAGCTGGGAGACCGTTTCCGCAAACGTGAGCTCACCCGCCGTGGAACTGCCGGAACTTGTCGACGGTGAATCACGATCCACCATATTCTGGTTGTTCCGGTCAGCCGAAACGTGCGACTGCTGCCCGGCGCTAAGCTTGCTCTCAGCAGTCTGATCGACCGAAGGCCCAACCAAGAGATCATGACGCTTGACCCAATCTGGCCACCGTGGAATATCCACCCGCAACTCGACGGACCAGACCAACGAATTCTGGTGAAGCTTCACCGAACAGGGAGCATCATCGGGCAAACTAAAAACGAATGGTAAACGATGCTCTTGACCAACCTTGAAGATTGTTTTCGATTGCAATTCCAAGGACTTCTCAAAAACGGTGTGAGTGTGGGTTGTTTTGTGGGACCCGCTGCCACTGACGCACCGCTCGATGCATGTCAGGACGGCGGTGACCGAGTTGATCGAAACATTCTTCTTTGTCTTGGTTACAAATTCACCAACGACCTCATCACCTGATGCCAGTGTATCCTCCTGAATAAAGGCCTCGGGATTGCCCAGCATGTACTTGGGAAGAAACTTACGGAAGAACGCGAATGCAATTACTGCGACCAGTACCAACACGACCAGGAATCCCCCCCAGTCCATCGATATGAACGAAAAACAGAACAGTACAAGAATCACAACCGTGAAAATTCCCCCAATCATTTGGCGGACAATCGTATCACTGGACTTTCTGTGATCTGGCTCTACCGATGCTTCCGTGGCCCTCACCATGAAAGGAGACGAGGCTTTGGGATCAAAAGCCCAAGGTATCTTTGCCTGCGCATCGATGTAGTGATCAATGGAAAGGAAATGGCCGTGGTAGGTCGGGGGCCAGTCACCTGCCGGTAACGAAAATCTGTACTCTTGCAGTTGTCCCGCTGCCCACTCACCGGAAAACACTGTCGTTTGCTCGCCGTTACCGCTGGTAACGTTACCACGACCATGCGTTTTCCAACCTGATGACACAACCAGGCCCGTGCAGTTGACACCGGAGTCAACGGAAACACGAACGCAACCGTCAACCATCTCTCCAGCCAGAAACACCCGCTCCGGTTCATCCAATTCAATCGATAAATCGCACTTCGCCATTTCTATCTACCTGTCTTTGGAATCGCTCATATAAGTCGTTTTCCATACTACGAATGTCACTGCCAAAGTCTCGAACCAAACGCTCCGCATGTTCCAGCGGCAGCTCTGGAATGGGCCCATCACTTAAGCGAGAGGCCTCGATCCGTCGATTCAGCAATTGCCTCACCAGTTCAGGGCTATTGCCCTCTCCGATTTGCTCCGTATGCACGGTGTAACCATATTTTCGTAGCGAACGACTCAAGTCTTGGTGAGTCGCCAGCACAAGAGGATAGCCGCTGGCGAATACACAATGTCTCGCTGCCCGGGATAATCGCTGAGCCTCGTCAATCAGCACCGGACTACCCACTTCGATGGCCGGGCAGGGCGGATTCTCGGGGACGTACGCATAACTGGCGTCAGGAAACTGCATTTTCAGTTTCAGCATTCGCGTTGTCTTGCCGCGGCCACACGCACCAATGAACTGCACGGCCTTCATGTTTTCGTTGAGCAGGGCAACAATATGATCAACATTGACAACAGCAAGTTCAGCACGCTCTTGACGCGTCAACTCACCAAAAGGATTGCGGTGCAAGTTGAAACGGGACCAAGGTAACCAGGCAAACTTCGTCAGTTTTGTCATCCAGCTACTTCCCGAGCGTTGGGTACGTCAGTTCAGCAGTCGCTGTGCACTGGTATGATGCCCATCGACCCATCTTTTATGCAAGCCATTTGCCCGCAAGTGAAACAAGAAATCAACAGCAATCACAATACGCTGCGGTTCTTGGTGCCACTGGCACTGCTGACCTGTGCTGCCGGTCTGTTGCTCGGAGGCTTCAGTTTTTCGGACCTCAGGGACGGTTTGGATCCATTCGGAAATTGGACACCCTTGATATTCATGGTTTGCGGTGTGATCGCCATGACCGTCCTGATTCCCAAGACAGTCGTATCTGTGACGGCCGGTGCGATGTTCGGCACTCTCTTGGGTGGACTGTTGTTGTTGTGCATCGCAGTGATAGCAGCGATGGTGAATTACTCAATCGCGCGTTGGTGGTTACATGACGCGATCTGCCGCAAACTGGATCGTGACGCTGATATCGGTTCCCGTCGCTGGATGATGGCCATTCGGGATCTCGCAGCTGTGTCAGGATTCCGCTTTCACCTAATGGTACGACTAACACCCATTCCCACCACCCTGATCAGCTATACGATGGGAGCCAGTGGTAGTCGCCTGTTGCCCTTCCTGTTGGCCGCCGCCGTTGCCGTGCTGCCACAACTTCTTTGGGTACAGAGCGGCGCGTCAGCCATTGTGCTTGCCGACGGTTCCGCATCAGCAATCCATTGGGTATCAGTAATAATATCGGTCGCCGCAGCGATCATCGCCAGCGTACTGATGCCGAGGATGGCTTTGCAAAAAATCAACTCAATGGATGAGGATTCATGAATCATGGAAAATAGTTCCTCCTATGAGCAGCCAGTTCGACCCACGGTTTATCCCTCTGGCATTGATCTTTGGATCTGGGTGATGTTGATGCTGTCGCCAGTGACTTCGATAGTTCTGGGGCTGTACGTGTTGCAAGAAGGGCACGCTGGCGGCGCAATCGTGTTGTTTCTATCTGCAGCGGCTGTGGGCAGCCTTACCGCGGCCGTGACGGTGCCATGCCGTTACACGCTGCATGACGACGCTTTATCGGTTCGATGTGGGCTGATTTGCTACCAGATCCCTTTGGCGGAGATCGTCTCCGTCTCAAAATCTGGAACCATCATCAGTGGCCCTGCGTTGTCAATGAAGCGGGTCATCATTAAAACCCGCAAACGCCATCACATTCTGTCCCCCAAGCGACGAGACACCTTCATCGATGATTTGCAGCACACACTTCAGCAGATCGAGTCAAAGGAATCGACCACTGAATGAGCAAGTCGTCATTTTTCGGGAAGTGAGAAAACATATTCATTACAACCCCATCCGTTGCCGACGGTCTTCAGATTCTCGAGTACGAAACCGCGTTTGCGCAGCGGAATCACAATCTGCTCTGGCTTAGCCACCTCGAACGGCAAGCCTCCCACCCAATCGACCCAATCGTGCCATGCCGACATCCCGCGGTCCTTACGTTTGGCTTGCCAATCCCGGAACGGAAGCGGATTCTTGAAACGGGCTGCTCGGGCCAAAGCGAATTTCAACTCGTAGACGCCAGCTACGGTGACCACCCACAGCGGTTGTAGCAGGGTCGGCAGTGCGTTGTAGATTTTCTTGATCCGCAGCCAACGACGACTACCTCCACCCTGATCATTGTAAATCGCCAGACAGAACAATCCATTCGGTCTTGCCCGCTCAGCAGCCATCACAATCGCATCGTTCATCGCTGCGGTATGGTGCAGGACACCCCATGAATAGACAACGTCCGCAGATTCCAAACTCTGCATCAAATCGGGATCGAGTACCGAGCCCTGGCGAATTTCCCATTTCTCGGAATCCGTACCAAACTTCTCGCGAAGTTCCTCACTGCACGCCACGGAATGCTCGTCATAGTCAATCGACATGACTTCTGCCCCCAAGCGTTGAGCGGCCAGTGAAAACAAACCACTTCCACAACCCAGATCGAGGAACCGTTTTCCAGCGAGCGTCTCGACGCCCAACAGACTTCGAAGCGATTCAATGGCCTGGTCGATACGATCCTCATCCAGTGCGGAGAGGAAGGACTTCCAATTCATGCCAAAGGCAAAGCGTGCTTCTTTCGTCATGTGTTTTGTTCCGTAAGGAAGCAACTCTTTTCTCAATCACTGCCGTCAACTCACATGCCCCCAGTTTAACTCAAAATCGTTCGCTGACTTGCGAGCGTCCAAGTCGTCCGGTGACTTACCGCATTCGTCCGCAAAATCCCCCCAACTTCATGCCAAAACAGTTAACACCGATGCTGCGGCGCAAGAGCTTAGCGACTCTTTTTTGCAGTGACTACAGCAGACAACAGCTCATCGCTGAAGGATTTGATCCTTGTGTTGTGCGCAGGCAGTGGACTAGCGTATAACGAATCGACTGCACTGCCCCGCTTGAACCTCTTCCATGAATCGAATATCGCTGATGACTCAGATTTTCAATCGTCGTTCGTTCCTGAAAACGTCTGCTGTCGCAACCGTTGCATGCCCCGCCATCATGACCAGCAAACGGTCTACTGCACAGAACGTAATTGGCAAAGGTGATCTGCAATTCGAATGTCAGCACCTTTATCCACAGTTGCCAAGTCAGTATTCATGGCAGACGACTCATAATGTTGCTGTCGACCCAGACAACAATTTGTATGTCATCCATGAGGGTGAAGCGAGCAAACCGGACCACCCCTCCATCTTCGTGTTTGACTCTCAAGGACAATTTATCCGCGCCTTCGGAGAGCAGTTTCAGGGCGGCGGCCACGGGCTGGAAATCCACGTCGAAGATGGCACACCCTACCTGTATGTTGCGGCTTATCAGCAGGTCAAAACCATCGCGAAAATGACCGTGAAAGGTGAACTTCTATGGCAAAAATACGCGCCGATGCAAAGTGGCCATTATGCGTCAGGCGAGGCCAGCAATCCTCAGCGGGTATGGGGTCGTAATCGATTTCTTCCGACCAATTTTGCGTTCCTGCCAAACGGAAATTTCCTGTTGGCCGATGGCTATGGATCTTATTACATCCATCGCTACGATGCCGATGGAAACTGGTTGTCCTGTTTCGGTGGATCAGGTCAGGGTCGTGGATCCTTCAATCTGCCCCATGGTCTGTGGGTCGACACGCGAAAAGGAGGTGATCCTGAAATTGTTGTCGCTGACCGCGCCAACAACACGCTCCAGATTTTCAACCTCGACGGCGATTACAAAAAAACGGTGAGTGGGTTTGGATTACCAGCCAACATCGACACAAACTCTGATCTGATGCTGGTGCCAGAATTGGTGGCAAGGGTTTCCTTACTGGACCGTGATCACAATACCTTGCTGACGATCGGTGATGACCGTGAACGCATATTGGCAGACAAGAAAGAAAGCAATGGCTTCACGATTCGGGCTGACGAAACCAAGTGGCAACAGGGAAAATTCGTGCATCCGCACGACGCCTGCTTTGATTTAGAAGACAACATCTACGTGGCGGAATGGGTTAGCACAGGCAGAATCACCAAATTGACACGCGTCTAGCATCGCACCAGGCAGGTCGCCGCCCGTTGTTGCAGTTCTCCTAGCTCGCTTTACAACAGATCTCTTTGCAACAGGCCGAAATCCAACCGCCGCGTGAGGCTCCATTCAACTTACCCAAATTCAACCCGACATTAATCGGCCTTTGTCGACGGTTGGCTGCGGCGGTTAGCAAGGACAATCAACCCGGCAAACGTCAGGATGAGTCCAAGCGACAGCGGCCACGTCACCGGTTCCGAGAACAGAATCACGCCCGCAATTGCTGCCAGCGCGACCTGCGAGGCATTGATCAGGTTAACCGCCACAACTGGCAACGCTTTCAACGATACGGTCAAGGCAACAAAGGCGCTGAAATTCAGCAGGCCTGCTGCAGTCATCATCGTCCACTGTGATGTATCGACAGCGGCAATTGGCTCTATCCCCAAACGCAGCAAGGCCACAGACCAAAGTGAAATGGTCCCCACCACTCCACTGATAAACATGGTTGCGGGTGCCGAAACGCCGCCGATCAACGTCTGACGCATCACAACACCAAACAGAGCGTAAGCCGCTCCTGAAGCCGCAGCGAACATTGCCCCGACCCACAGCGGCAGGTTCAAGATTGATTTCTCTGGTGTCTGGGAAGTACTCGGGTGAGAGAGAACAATCACTGCGATGATCAAAGTGACCATCGCCACGGCGCTTCGGGAACTCACGGGTTCTTTAAGCAGCAGTCGCCCCAGCACTGCTCCACCGATGATCAATACCCCGAGCGTAATGGGAACGGATGCTGCCAGCCCAATCGTTCCCAAAGCAATTTGGAAGGCGGCATTACCCACAAACTGACCAATGATGCTAACCACGATGAATCTCGGAACCATTCGTCCGCTGTTGGCAATCGGCTCACCGCTTGCCAACATCCACAACAGGAATGGACCCAACAGAATGACAGTCGGAGCTGCCTTGACTGCTGATACAAGGAATGGATCAACCGAAATACAGTGGCGGAGCGCAATATTCGCCATCGTGTAGAGCACGGCAGCCGAGAGACCGAGAATGAACCCCATCGTAACCCCGACCGGCGGCTTAAGTTGAGGACCAGCCTTGGACGCTAACGCCGCGCCATCCTCATCAGGTGTCGACGTTCGCAGGTTCGGTTGCCGGTTCTCACTCACGCCAGACTGTGCTGGCAGTTGCGAAGGTTCCATTTCCAAAGTCTCTGGCGAGGCATGACTGCTTTCAATTTGGACGTCCTGCTCATTCATCCAGAGCTTGGTATCCCGTATTGGTGGTGCTGTTGTTGTTCAGGAAACCATACTTTGGTGTCCCAGTCCGGATCCAAAATCTTCTCATTGCAAAGTGGATTGAAGTGAATCCTGATAATCCCAACTGCAGAATCTCTCACAGCCATGACACCACTTCATTTCCGCCATCGTTGACCAGATCGTTATACGCCAATGGCGGATCAAGGCCTGCAGAACCAACACGGTCAGCACACTTGCTCAAGTCAGGCCGTGATCCCACAACTGTCACATTATCCTGTCCGCCTGACGCATTTTCAAAATCGACCAGCCCGCGGCACGGTGTTCTCCATTGTTTTTTCCGAAATATGTTTCGACCGCGCTGACCCGTGATCGCTCGACTGATCAAATAATCACTGGCTTGTCCCAGAATCATATCAACTCTTTGCGATCTTGGATGGGTGTGTCAATATGACCATGTGCCTATCCTTGATCGTAGACAAACACCCTCATGATGGAATCAACACTGGCTTGAAAACAACGGGCACGCGGCAGGCACAGCAGTTGGCTATAGTCCGCGCTGCCAATCCCTACACCGATGGTAGGCTATACCCGTCGAGTCAGCCGAATTGCCATGGTTTCATCACGTAATCTCGCCAACCATGAATATCCGAAAGCACAGATGTCTGACCAGAGGGATAAATCATAAGCCGTTGTATCCTCGATCCTTCCAATGGTTCGTTTACAAATCAAAAGCCCTTGTATCAGAATTGCGCATCATTCCTGACCGCAGACTCCCTGATTATGGATGCTCAAGCCTTCCGGCGTTCAATATGATGCGGCTGCGTACGCAACGATAACTTATGCCAGATTTTCATCTCGACATTCTTAGTACACTCGGGATTTTGCTCGGTGTCTGCCTAGCTGCCGGTGTATTCGCCGACCTTCTGCAAACGGGAGAGGTCCCTATCGCTCAAGCAATTCATCACACGTCGCGGACCCCGCTTGGTCAGTTGTGTACTGTGATTGATCGTTTCCGTGATGCCATCCGAGGCACCGGCGGTAGTGACCCCGTGGAATCCAAGGTAAAAGTCAGTGACCTGATCCGAAAAATTAAAGGCATTCATCAGTCCGACAATTTGGACGATGTTGTGTCCCACATCGAGCACAGCCACGATAATACTTATCCCGTAATCGATGATAGGATGACGGTCGTCGGCGTCATTCGATATCCTCTCTTGAGTGACGTGATGTTCGACCACAGTGCATCACAACTTGTTCGAGCCGAAGACTTGATTAGCGAAGCCACTGCCCTGCTCTACCCGGACGAACCGGCATCTCGGGCGTTCGAACTGTTTCAAGCAGAAACCGATGATTGCATTCCCGTAGTCACGCGGAATGACCCGCATGAACTCTTAGGCGTTGTCCGTCGAAGCGACGTCATGCACACCCTGATCACGCAACGTCGAAAACGCAAATCGCCTTGAACAACGGCCATCCACTTGCGGTCGGGCAAGTGAACGGCAGAGACCTGGGTTGCTGGGCAAGCAAACTGCGAAGCGAACTGAGCGAACCGCTTTCGCTCACTGCCCCGTTGAAAGCAAACCACGGCAACGCCCGTCGATTCAACCCTGAATGTGGCTAGCATTGATTGCCTTTCTGATTGCTGCCAATCAGAAGCAAAGACAATTTGGGACAGATGGCCTGTCCCAACAAACGGCAAATCGAACTGAACCATCACAAGACGAGTGCAACGGACTGACCGAACGTGGCGTGGCGAAAACAAACGTTGCTGTGAGCAAGCATGTCTCTTGATGAATGATTTGCAAAGATCTGGATTTATCTCCTTGCGAATTTCCTTGGAGAGTGCCACGATCTTCTCAAGAACGATTACTACGCTTACATGACTGGGGCATCATGCTAGCACGCTTGAAGACGTTTACGTTGTTGGGCATCGAAGCGATGCCGGTCGATGTCGAAGTCGATATCTCACCGGCTGCGATGCCAAAGACGATTCTGGTTGGGTTGCCGGATGCAGCCGTCAAAGAAAGCACGCACCGTGTTGAACGTGCCATTGTTAACAGTGGCTTTGTACGGCCCCAAGACAGGGTCGTGATTAACTTGGCGCCAGGTGATCTACCCAAGCAGGCAGCATCGTTTGATCTTCCGGTTGCTTTGGGTGTATTGGCGGGCAGCGGTCAATTATCCGTGGAACGTCTTGATGACTTTGCGATCATCGGTGAACTGGCATTGGATGGATCAACGCGTCCCGTAAAGGGTGCGCTTTCGATCGCGATCGAGGCGGCTAAAAATTCACGCCTGCGAGGTTTGGTAGTTCCGACTGAGAATGCAAGCGAAGCTGCGGTTGTTCAAGACCTGCAAGTCATCCCCGTGGACAGTCTGGCTCAAGCGATTGCCTTTTTCGCAGGCGAGGTCGACATGAGTCCCACGCCCTGCGAACTTGAACAGCTCTTTGCCAAATTCAGTCACTATGACATCGACTTTTCCGACGTGCGCGGTCAGGAATCAGCTAAGAGAGCATTGACCATTGCCGCAGCTGGCCGCCACAACCTTGCCATGATTGGACCACCCGGATCGGGCAAGACGATGCTCGCGAAACGAATACCAACCGTTCTCCCGCAACTGGCCCCCGTGGAGTCGGTCGAGACGACTCGAATCTACAGTGCACTGGGCCAACTACCGGATGGACAATCTTTGATGGCCCGACGTCCGTTTCGAAGTCCGCACCATACCATCAGCGACGCTGGATTGGTTGGTGGTGGAAGCCAACCAACCCCCGGTGAAATCAGCAAAGCTCACAATGGGATCCTGTTTCTGGATGAGCTTCCAGAGTTCAATCGCAAAACTCTCGAAGTCATGCGACAGCCACTCGAAGACGGTGTCGTCACCATCTCGCGAGCCCTCCGGTCCACCACCTTCCCCGCCGATTTCATGTTGATCGCGGCGGCAAACCCGTGTCCGTGCGGTTATCGGAGCGACCCGAGAAGAAGCTGCAACTGCACTCCTCCACAAATTGAAAAATACATGTCCCGTATCTCTGGCCCACTCCTCGATCGGATTGACATTCATCTCGAAGTACCCGCTGTTTCATTCGACGAACTGGCGGACAACACGTCCCAAGGCACATCCAGTGACGCAATGCGTAAGGACGTGATCAGGGCCAGAGATCAACAGGCAACCAGATTCCATGACCAACCCACACTGTACAACGCGCAAATGACGAGCCGTCAAGTGCGATCACACTGCCAGATTGATCGCGTATGCAGGCAGATGTTGCGCCACTGCGTCGAGGAATTAGGACTTTCAGCAAGGGCGCATGACAAAATACTTCGCGTTGCAAGGACAATCGCAGATGTGGCTGACGATCAACAGATTAGTGAAATGCATCTGGCCGAAGCCATCAGCTACCGTAGTCTCGACCGTGACTTGTGGATCTGAAAAAGTGGTCAGGAGTTCAACAACCTTGGCATGATTGGACCACTCCGAACCAGCACTGGCGCGCATTCGCCACCCCACTGTGCCTCTAACAGCATGCGAAAACTACTTCGGTCTTTTCGACCGAAGCATCCAACCTTTCGAGCCAACTGAACCAGGATTCCAGAGACGGACGCGCGCAACGAAACGTTCCGGCATCTCTGATATCATACCGTTGCGTCGCCACTTGGATGACATCAACACGTTCCTGGAGAACTTCTAATCACTCCCGATGCACATCGGCAAGTCGTCCTTACCATTCCCAAACGTCTTCGACTGCACTCGTCTGTTCGAGCATCCGCTCAAGGCGATATCAACTTCATTCCTGATCTCGAGTACCAGCCGAGCGAGCGTATCGAGTTCGACGGTCGCGAGTCCCCAGTGGCGGGACGCAGCGGACTGTTCCCAGTGCTCTTAGCTGTTAACCAGGGATTCAAATCGCCATCAGTTTTCAGTCAGTACTTAAGACTCGCGCCTTTTCGATTCCGCATACGCAGAAATCCGTGCCGTAGCCAGATCGGCCCGGCGAACACGGAGTCAAGTCGATACAATCAAATGAATGAGCGAAGAACGGAACGAACACCAGCGGCCTACGCCAGAGGTCGGTGTTGACCACGAACTGGTTGATTTCCAAACAACGCATTGGAGCATCGTCGTGCATTCTGGTCGTCGCTCGACGGTCCAATCGCAGGACGCGATGGCTCAACTTTGCCAGATGTATTGGTGGCCTTTGTACGCCTACGTGCGTCGACACGTCCAGGATCAGCATCAGGCACAGGACCTAACGCAGGCATTTTTTACAAACGTTCTGGAGAAGAATTACTTCGCCGATGCAAGTCCATTGCGAGGACGTTTTCGGGCATTTCTGTTGACTTCCCTCAAACGGTTCATGGCAAACCAGTGGGACAAAGAAGTTGCACAGAAACGCGGCGGTGGTAAGCGGATGCTGTCACTCGACTTTGAAGAAGGCGAGCGACAATACAGTCATGAACCGACTGACACACTGACGGCCGGTCAAGTATTTCACAGGAATTGGGCACGCACGCTGCTCGACCGAGTGTTCGAGCAACTGAGAGCAGAATTCAATTCAGACGGCAAGGCTGAGCAATTCGTTGAGTTGCAGACGTTCATCACGCCGCTCCATGATAAAGTCAACATTGCCGATATTGCCGACCGACTTGGCATGACCGAAAGCGCGGTTCGGGTTGCTGCACACCGGTTGCGGAAGAGATACCGCAATCTCCTTCGAGAAGAAATCTCTCAGACGGTGGTGGGCCCCGAAGAGGTCGAGGACGAGATTCGCAGCCTGTTTGCAGCCTTCGCCAACAACTAATGCTGAAAAGGTTCTGTTTTTTCCATCATGGCGCGTAACACTTTTCAGCGTTTGCTTAAGAACAAGTAGGTCCGCCTCGTACTTGAATATTGATTTCGGTGTGGGGGGCTATTTTTGCACCAAACGGCAGCAGCGATCGTGGTCGCATTCTGCCGGCAGACTTGTGGGAGAGAGTGAGATGACCGAAAACGCCGCTTATTGCACGTGTGGTGAACCGTTGAAAGCTGGTGAAGCCGTCTGCCCCAAGTGTCTGCTCGCCGCCGGGTTTGGAAAGTCAACGGTGGCTAAGGAAGACTCCGAGCAGGTCACCCTGCCACCGGCTTCATCCCCTCTGGCATCTCGCCAAACGCATCAGGACGACGGCAACTTCATCGGCGGGTATCGAGATTTGGAGGCATTGCGTGACTGGTCGGGAGGAACAATCTTCAGGGCCTATCACCGGGGACTCGATCGTTGGGTGCTATTGCACGTACTGGAATCGTCGACTGACGCCGAGACGCAGCGAGAGTTTTTGTCACGTGCGGAGAGACTGTCGCGGTTGAATCATCCCAATACAGTTTCCATTCTTGAAGCTGGCGAGTATGCGGGATCCGCTTTTGTTGCAGAAGAGTTAGTCGATGGCACGCCCGTTGGAGAGTTTCTGCCGCGGTCTTGGCGCGACCGATGGCGCGAAGGCTTCTTTCCCTGTGACGAAGCCATACGAGCGATGCGAGATGCAGCATTGGGGCTGCATGCCATCCACGAAACTGGACTAGTACACGGCCATCTGAACCCGGATTCGCTTTTGATGGATCAAAATGGGATGGTTCGCGTCGTTGGATTGGAATCCGCATCGGAAACCACCGACGATCGATTCGCCGCTCCAGCAGACGTTCACCCGAATCATTCGGTCGCGGGGGACATTCATCGTCTAGGTGCCACGTTCTTTTTCCTCGTCACGGGAATCCTACCCAGCGAAGCGGATCTATCTCTTTCCCACACAACGCTCGCACGGAAAATGCAGAAGCTTAACAAGGGTATCCGCCGTGATTTTTGCCAGGTCGTCGCACGCTGCCTGGATCAGCGGAGCTGTCCTCATAAGAGCGCTGAAGACGTCGCGACAACGTTGGATCCTTACGAAACCTCCCTCGACGATGCGACAAAGTTGAATCCTTACGAAAACACCCTAGACGATGCGACCCACTTGAATCGTTACGAGATCGCCAAAGAGGTCGCGACAGACTTGAATCGTTCGCTCAAAAAACACATTGCCCCGGCCAGTCGGCCTGCCCGTAGCTATTCCATGGCGCTGGAAATGTTGGGGTTACTTGTTGTGCTGAGCTTGATCCGCTTTCCGCTGATGAATCGATTCGAGATGACGTCGATCGAGAGTTCAATATTCTTATTGGTCGCCCCATTGGTCTATATCGCTCTGTTTGAGACGCTGTTTGGCTGGACTCCGGTACGTCGATTCTTCGGACTTCGCCTTCTCAACCATGCCGGCGATCGATTCTGCTTGCGGCAGCGACTGGCACGCGTGGTGTTAAAGTTTGGGCTACTGGCGGCACTGCTCGTTTTTCCTGCACTCATGCTCCCCGCCGCTCTCGCAGTCGCTACCATGTTAAACCTACATCCCTACGCTGCACTGGGTCTGGGCGTCCTCAGTTTCGTCTCGCCGTTTCTGCTCTGGCATCTACTGGCGGGGTCGATTCCATCTCAGTGGACTTTTTACGATCTGCTGGCTGGTGTGACATGGGCTGAAGAAACAAGAGTCTTACCCAACCAACTCACCGCGAATCAGGCTGATCCAGAAGCGGCGCAGCAATCCCAAGTCGTCGATCACATCGATCAGTACGATATCCACGAGACGCTGGGCATCGGAGGGATGGGACAGGTCTATCGAGCTCACGACACGATTTTGGACAGAGACGTCGCGATCAAGACTCTGGTAGGACATTTGATGGATGATCCAGTCTTGCTAGAACGATTCCAACGTGAGGCACGTCTGGCTGCCAAGGTCAGTCATAGCAACGTCGCAAAGGTGTTTGGCACGGGCATCTGGAACAATACGCCGTATATAGCGATGGAGCTTGTTGACGGTCGCAATCTTCAGGAGGTGATTGCCGAAGAAGGGCCTCTTTGCGTAGCAACTGCCTGGAATCACATCATTCATGCAGCCAAAGCGCTGGCGGCAGCAGATCGCAGCGGCGTCGTGCATCGCGACATCAAGCCGGCCAACCTGATGGTCACTCGAGATGGCCAACTGAAGGTGACAGACTTTGGCGTTTCGCGACAGACGAAGGTTGATCACTCCGTGACTGCAGTGGGAACGATCGTGGGCACACCCGCTTACATGGCTCCAGAGCAAGCGATGGGAAAAGATGTCGACTGCCGATGTGATATCTACGCGCTGGGAATGACGCTCTACCACATGCTTACCGGCCATCCACCGTTCAAAGGAAACAACGTTGGAGAAATCCTGTCGCAGCAAATGAGCGAGCTGCCACCTTCGCTGCTTGATCAGGTAAGTGAACTTACACCAGCGCAGAACACTGTATTGCTGGAAATGATTGCCAAGAATCCCGACGATCGTTACGGCAGCTATGACGCGTTGTTGGTTGATCTACGGCGATACGCGCCTGGGGTCGACCGATTAGCTTCACCCACCAAGAGAATAGCGGCCGAAGTTTGCAATTTTGCCGGCGCCCTTCTCTTGTATACGGTCACGATTATGTTTTCCTTTCTCCTCCTCGTCTATCAGGGGAGGGCCGCAGAAAGTGGGGGTTCAGCTGTCATCTGGACGATGAACGCATTCCCTGCCGCCTTCGCTCTCATGTACGTTTTCACGATAGGACGTTATGGGGCAACACCAAGCAAACGCTTGCTGGCGTTGCAGGTTGCACGCCCCAATGGGAAGAGAGTTGGATATATTCGATCGGCGGTCCGATTCGCTGTCGCATTTCCCCTTTTCGTGAGCTACTACGCCATCATAATCCATGGCGAGCTTCACCAGTCACTGATTCCTTCCTTGCAATACATTGCGGTCATTGCGATTTGGTTACAAGTGATCGTCATGGCCGCCTCGCTGGTGATGCTATGGTTCCACCCCCGCCGTCGAACCGTGCACGATCTTGTCGCCGGAACCATTGTCCTGCGAAACGATGCATAACGACGTATTGCTCGACCCTCGCAATGGGATGACGGTCAAGCGGAAAATCGATGCACTACTTTCCGTCCACCGCAAATGCCTTGGCTTAGTTGCAATGAGTCGTTCAAAACTTCCGGGTTGCTGAAATACGTTTTCGCCCCACATCTATTTCCATCACTTTGATTTTGACAACTTCACCGACTGCGACTACCTGGTTGGGATCTTTGACAAAGGAATCGGAAAGCTGCGAGATGTGGATCAGTGCGTCCTGATGGACTCCAATGTCAACAAACGCTCCAAAGTGAGTCACGTTGGTGATAACACCTTCCATCACCAGGCCAGTCTTCAAATCGGCGATGGAATTAATCTGTTCATCGAAATGGACCGCACGGAATTCGCGCCGTGGATCGCGACCTGGTTTCTCCAACTCCGAGATAATATCGATGACTGTCGGGAGACCAAAACGGTCATCAACATAATCGCCCGGCTGCAACTTGTGGCTGAGTCCAGAATCACCAACAAGTGATCTGGCAGCCACCCCCAGGTTTTTCGCCATGCGGCTAACCACCGAATAACTTTCTGGATGTACTGCTGAATTATCAAGTGATTCGTCACCACTTCGAATGCGAAGAAAACCTGCAGCCTGCTCGAATGCTTTGTTGCCAAGCTTCGGGACACAAACCAGTTCTTTACGATTCTCAAAACGCCCGTTCTGATCCCTGAAAGCAACGATATTTGCTGCTAATTTGGGACCGATGCCAGCTACATGGGACAATAGAGGAACACTGGCCATATTCAGATCGACCCCAACAGCATTCACACACGACTCAACGGTGCGATCCAGGCATTTTCGCAACTGTGTCTGGTTCACATCGTGTTGGTACTGACCCACTCCAATCGATTTCGGGTCCGTTTTGACCAGTTCTGCCAACGGGTCCTGAAGACGTCTGGCAATGCTGATCGCCCCACGGACGGTCACATCCAGCTCTGGAAACTCTTGTAATGCTGACTCACTGGCAGAATAGATCGAGGCCCCCGCTTCGCTGACCATCACTTTGGTCACATCCAGCCCATGCTTTTTCAAAAGGTCCCCGATGAAAACATCTGTTTCCCTTGAAGCCGTTCCGTTTCCAATCGCAATCAATTCAACTTTGTACTGCTGGATGAACTCCAACGTCTGCTTTGCGGCCGATTCCAAATCATTTCTTGGTGGAGTTGGGTAAATCGTACTCGTCGCCAGAAACTTGCCGGTTTCGTCCACCACGGCCAGCTTGCATCCCGTACGAAATCCCGGGTCAATGCCGAGGGTCACGCGAGGTCCCGCAGGGGATGCCATCAACAATTCATGTAGATTCTTGCCAAACACATCGATCGCCTCTGTGTCCGCCTGCTCCTTCAAACTCTGCATGACAGATGATTGAGTTGCCGGCTGTAACAACCGCTCGTAACAATCCCGAACCGTTTCCAACAAGTCCGGATGAAACTCAAACTGTCGATCGTGCACGAGTTGCGATTTCATCCGCGAGACGGCCCTCGCATCATCCATCGCAATTCCAATCCGCAGCATACCTTCTGATTCACCTCTCAGCATTGCCAACAGGCGATGAGAGGGAACTTTCCCCACCGCTTCTCGATGGGAAAAATAGAGTTCGAATTTCTCGGCTGCTTGTTTCTTTCCCCGCTTCACATGTGAGGTCACCTTGCCACTTGCAAAAGCGTCGTCAATCATCCAACTTCGCAGGATGGCATCCTCGGACCATTGCTCAGCAACAATGTCAAGCGCGCCTTGCAGAGCGGCATCACCATCTGGAATCTGCAACTCAGGGTTAACAAAATTATTTAGCAAAGCGGTTCTTGACGATCCAATGGGTTCTTGGCGGATCAGCACGTCAGCCAGGGACTGCAGACCGCGTTCGCGAGCGATGGCGGCACGCGTACGTCGCTTTGGCTTGAAAGGCAGATAGATTATTTCCAGCGTCTGAATGTCATTGCATTGCTCAATGGAGACACGCAGTTCGTCGGTCAACAGACCCTGACCTTCAATCGTTTTCAAAACTGTTTTTTTACGAGCAGCCAAAGCTTTCGATTTTTCGAGTGCATCCTCTATCAACCTCAGAGCTACCTCATCAAGCCCCTGAGTCGCTTCTTTTCGATACCTCGCAATGAACGGGATGGTATTCCCTGCACTGAGCAGTTCCATCGCTGCCAACACCTGTTGAAACGGTAGTTGTAACTCGGCAGCGATTGACTGTGCATCCTGTTCCATATCCTGATTCTCTGGCATGCCTAAAACCACCGTAATGTCACGAACATTGTTGCATTGCTTGTTGAAAGAAGTGGCGGACAGCGCGGCCACTGATTGTCTGTTTTTGCATCAGCTCATTCGCAACCAGTTCGACGGCCAGTGCATTCGCTTCATCACCAAGCAAATGTTCAGTTCTGGCCAATAAACGCTTCCGAAGACGCTCATGCTGTGTCTCGCTGCTGACACGACTGCACAGCAACCGACGAATCATGCGAAGATCCTCTGCTGCGCCTGTTTGGCAATAGTGGCCAGTAAAACGGGCCTCCGCAACCATCCCAGCAAACAGAATCACGATGTTATCGTCCAGTAGATTCTTACCGCCTTTGGACCGACCTTTCTGAAGCTCGCAGACGCCAAGCCGTTGCTGTCCCAGTGCCGAACGCCCCGCACAAATGGTGACTTTTTGAATCGGACGCCCGAATGACAAGGCGATGACGGCATGCCCCGATTCGTGATATGCCGTCGCCAGCGACTGGTTTCTGGTACGAACCGCCGCTTCGTCCCTGGCATGAGCCAGACACTGATCATCCTCGGATTCAAATTCATGCGGCTTGTGATTCATGGCAGCCGAGTATAGCGGTCATCAGTAATCCTGCTGACCCACCCATTGAAACGTCAGTTAGAAGTGAATGGATCACTGAACTTCGGATCCCTGATGAAATCAGAATCGGTAAGCGTTTTCAGGAACTCAGACAAAGCAACTTTCTCGACCTCTGGTAGAGCCAGGCCATTGGCTGCAAAGTCCTCAAGCCGGGGATCAAGATTCCGGTGAGGTTTGACACTCCAGTTGTAATGCTCAATGACCTGATCCAGCGTACGAAAGCGACCATCGTGCATATAGGGCGCAGTCAGTTCGACATTTCTCAGGGATGTCGCTTTGAACCTTCCCCAGTCTTTGTTGAGCCCTGTGACCGCACCCAGACCACCATCCAAATCCGCTGAATCACTATCGATTCCGTTGACCGTCGGACTCTCCAAGTGAAAAAAAGCCGATTGTCGTGCATCAGCGGAAGCCCCAGCTACTTCCACTTCGGGCAAGTGACATTCGGCACACTTGGCACGGCCAAAGAACTGCTGCTTTCCGTAATTTTCCTGCTCTGAAAAGTTGGGGAACGGATCGAGAACCGACTCCACCTGAGCACGTCCAATGTCGTATCGCGACCCCACTGACACCATGGAGCGAATGAACTGTGCCAAGGCTCGCGCCAGTCGCGTTTCCGTAATGCTTGGTGTTCCAAAGGCACTCTGAAACAAAGGCGGATAGAGGGGATCATTTTGGAGCTGAGGAAGAAGACGACTCAGACGATGCCCCATCTCGACCGAATTCTCAATGGGCATCAGAACCTGATCCTCCAAGGACCCAGCACGCTCGTCCCAGAAGAATTTTCCGGGTCGGTAATACCTGAGATTCACCAAGCTCATCGAATTGCGACCGACTTCTTTTCCAGCAAAACCTTTACTGAATCGTCGTTCATCAGTGAAAGCATGCCCCTGATTGTGGCATGACGCACAGGAGGTTGAGCCGTTCACTGACAAGGTTGGATCGTAGAAAAGGACTCGACCAAGCGTCGCACCCGCATCCGTGATTGGATTTTCGTCGGGGGTATTGTCAAAAAAAGCAGCCACAACCGTGACATGATCCGGCAAGACAGGATCCGTATAGCGGTAAGATGATACCGGAAGACTCAATTCCCGTTTGACGACTGTCTCGGAGACCACACCTGTATCGGGAGCCTCTCCCACAACCGGGATGGTAAAAAGGCACAGAATGGTCGTAAAGGTTGGGATCCGCATGCTTCAAAAGATAACTTGAGTCGTCAGCTTTGTCGAAACCGTGGTTCAGAAGGACAACAGGTGCTTCTGTCAAACCGCACAATTGCCACCCGTGGAAACCCCCACACGCCATGATGATTAACCGAACTCTAATCCTGCTAATCGTCTGTTTCAGCAGTCTTGCAGCGGCAGGTGCCGAAGAAATCAAGGTTCCGACTGATCCTTCGAACTTCCACCTTTTTCTGCTGGCTGGCCAATCCAACATGGCCGGACGTGGGAAAGTCGAGGCAAGCGACCGGGAAATTGATTCGCATCTGCTAACGCTGGATCGAAAAGGGAACTGGGTGCCAGCGGTTGATCCGATTCATTTCGATAAACCTGGCATGGCAGGCGTGGGCCTGGGAACAACGTTTGCGAGAGAATACGCAGCGACCTACCCCGGTGTCGTTGTCGGGCTGATTCCATGTGCCGTGGGTGGATCTCCCATTTCTTCATGGGAACCTGGCGGATACCACGCTTCAACCAAAACGCACCCTTATGATGCGGCCCTGAAACGGACACGAATTGCCATGAAGAACGGCAGCTTGAAAGGTGTACTATGGCACCAAGGTGAATCAGATTGCAAACCTGAACTGTCTGCAATGTACGAAGAAAACCTCGATCAACTCATCAGTCGACTGAGGTCCGAGTTAGCAACTTCGGATCTTCTTTTCATCGCAGGCCAAATGGGACAATTTAAAGAACGTCCCTGGAACGCTGACAAAAAGCGAGTCAATACGGTCCACGTGAGCCTACCAGATCGGGTCAACTTCACTGGTTTCGTCCATTCAGACGAACTCTCACACAAAGGCGACAAAGTTCATTTCGACAGTAAGTCCTATCGTGAACTAGGCAGACGATACTTTACCGTCTACGAATCGATTCTTGATCGCGATCGCAAGTGACAGCTACAGTAATATCTCGAAGAGCAATTTCAGTGTCACGGCATCATCCGTTCCCAATGAGACAGCCTCACTAAGGGTGTGATTGATGGTCGGCATATCCGAGAAGTACATGATCCCGACCGTTGTGCCGACTTGAATCTTGCGAAAGTCCCGACGTGTTGTGAAGTTCGTCTCAATCGTTGTAACGCTCTTGCTCAGTTCCTCACTCACGGACGGACCAAGGATTCCTGCCTGAGAACTGTAGTCGGCATTCATGTCGTAGAAGCCAATCAGTAGATCGATATTGGTCGGACGGCCACAAAAAGAACCGTCCCAGCCCACGATTCCTTTACCGCCTCGAAAGTCAGAATCAAGCTCTTCCCGCAACAAATCGGCCGGACCAGCGGTGGAATCGAAAGATTGATCGAACGCGATGTAGCTGAAGCCACAACCTGCGGACAGGCCGCCAAATCGGGTAATCCACGTGTCTCTAAGAGACAGGTCGAAACCATAGTTTTCCACTTCACTCCTAAGCCGTACCAGCTCAGAAAAGGAGACTAAACTACCGTTATTTGGTTGGGGAACATCAAAACTACCCCCCCCAGAATTGGTTGTCGATTCGGCGGTGCCGTAAAAAACACGGCTTTCAAGGTTGGTGCGAGTCCCCAAAAACCGTCGCACAGCTCTCAGATCGCCGTGATAACCGACGACATCCATATCGTCTCTGATCGCGGTCGATCCATTCGAGTCAACGCCGAGCTCATAAGCTGGCAAGAATGCCCCCCAGAGACCCTGCCCGGTGGAAATCTCCAGTGGGCTATTCGAAATGGTACTTTGGCCGTGAACGTCGGTTACCACCAGACCAACTATCAACAAGATGGGGATATAAACTCGGTTCATCCTCAGTAACCATCCATGATCTTTGAAGAACTAAATTGCCAATGATAGTCGTATCGTTTTATTTTTGGTGAATTCACAACCGTTGCACGAGAAAAGCGAGATGACCCGAGTTTCACGCTCAAATAATTCGCGTTGCGCAACTGAGGAAAAATAGGAGGCTTGGAAAAGCAAGGTCACTGAGGTCGACATCACAAGCAAAGATAACACTGCGGCCAGCCTGTCTGCGCCCGACATTCAATCCGTCTGGCTTGTATGCAATCAGGAACCGAGACGATTGGGGCGATCATCTCAAGTCAGCATGTTGGCAGATCATTCCAGCGGCAGGACGCACTTTGAATCGTCGTTCCGGGGGTTATTCACGTGAGAGGAAACTCGCGTCAAACGGAGCAGGTCTTCAGCCGCAGGCTTCAACAGTTCTTTCAGCTTTCCCAGGTCATGATCAAGGGGATCCAGCCAAGCCATCCGGTCTGAGTCCTGCAGAAACACTGGCATGCGATGGTGTACGTAGGACGTCTTCGCATTGGCGGAAGTTGTGATAATCGTACAGGAGCGAATTGTCTGATCAGAATCAACTCGTCGGTTCTCCTCCCAAAGGCCTGCCATGAATTGCACACCTCCCAGCGCAGGTTCAATCAGAAACGGCTGCTTTCCGTCCTGAGTCTGCAGCCATTCGTAATAACCGTCCATCGGGATCAGGCATCTTCGAGTCCTGAAAGCCTGTTTGAAACTCGGTTTTGAATCCAACGTCTCACTGCGGGCATTGATCATCCGACTACCGATGCCGAGGTCTTTCGCCCAAGGGGGAATCAGTCCCCAGCGATAGTTTGCCTGCCGTGTCATCCTTGCTCGCGGATCACTGTAGATGCAGGTAATTTCCTGAGTCGGCGCTATGTTAAAGCGAGGTAGGACTGGGACCTGATTCTCTAACAGTGGCATCTCTGGAAAGAAAAGCTGCCCCGATGTTCTCAGAGTGAACCGACCGCACAAGACACACCTCTTCTAAACTTGAGTCCTCAAGACGCTGCAATCTGCATCACACCATTGTGGCAAAATAGTACACTTTTGCTCAATTAGCACTGCCATTATCTGCCGAGACGTCGTGAATCGGGTGAAAAAGTGGTGGGTGCGATGATTGCGGCCTGTTTTTCCTGATTGCCTTGAAAACATGAGAATTCAGGAGAAAGATAGCGGAGCGGCACCGCCTCCAGTGCCGCCCCGCAGGACGGTAACAAGAACCTCCGTGGGAAACAGAGATCGAAGTTACCGAGAATTACTGTATGCAAACCGGGTGCCAGTTAACGTGATTCTGCTGATGATACCCCTCGGGAAGGGACTCAAGGCAACTCTAATCGGCTCTGGTGCTACGAAGCCTCTGCTGCAGTGGTTAAGCTTGCGTGGACAGTCTTGCCCCTTTGCTCATGAAATGTTTCAGCATTGAATTTCCCGCTTCTCCTCCGCTTGCTAGGTACGATCTGCCTGTTGATCGGTGGATCAATGCTCGCCAGTCTTCCGTTTGCGTTTCCCCTGTTTGTAAACCGAACCGACTTGGAGCCAACCACCGCCGTTGAGACGCGAGGCGCGATCGCTCTTTTGCTGAGCTTTGTGATTTGCATGGTGACAGGTGGCGTGTTGCGCTGGATCGGCAGACGACACCGCGGTGGCCCACTCTATCAAAAGGAGGCCATGGCTATCGTGGGACTCAGTTGGGTGATGGCAACCGTGGTGGGTGCCCTTCCCTATTACCTAAGCGGAACGTGTACGAGTGTAGATCAGCCCATCACTTTCGTGGAAGCGATGTTTGAATCGCAATCCGGATTCAGCACCACCGGAGCGACGGTTCTGACCGATTTGGAATCACCTGAATTGGTACCAAACTGCATCCTGTTCTGGCGTTCGTGGACACACTTTCTGGGTGGTTTAGGCATTGTCGTTCTGTTTGTCGCGATACTCGGACAAGGTTCTGCGGGCAAAGCAATGATGAGGGCTGAAATGCCCGGTCCGACCAAAGATGGCAGCCTGCCTCGTATGCAAAATACCGCTTTGGTATTTGCCTCAATCTATGTCACGTTCAACGTGTTGCTTACGATCATTTACAAACTCGAAGGCATGACCATGTTTGACGCGTTGTGTCATGCCTTTGGCACGATGGCAACAGGAGGCTTCAGTACCTATAACGCAAGTCTTGGACAATTCAACAGTCCACTAATTGAATACACCACCATTGTATTCATGATTCTTGCTGGTACCAATTTCACACTTCTTTACCTGATGTTGCTACGGAGTCCCGGAAAACTGTTTCAGGATGTTGAGTTCCGCACGTACATTGGAATCATTCTGGTGGTGACGTCGGCTATCATTTTCTTTGGCATGCGTGCCAACGATGGCGGCTTCGATTCATTTGGCAACTCCGCGCGCTACGGACTGTTTCAGGTGGTTTCCATCCTCACGACCACGGGCTACGGGACGGCCGACTTCAATGGCTGGAATAACTTTGGCCGGGGAATTCTGTTGCTGCTCATGTTTGTCGGTGGTTGCGCAGGAAGCACTGGCGGGGGTATGAAGGTGATCCGTCACATCCTCTTTTACAAAATCCTGCGTCTTGAAATTGAAAAGGCGCATCGCCCCCGTGTGGTGCGGTTGATTCGCATCAGTGGATCATCAATTGATGATCCCAGTCTTCCTCACAGCATCGTCGTCTATTTTGCGATGATCTTGGCCATCTTTGTTTTCTCATGGCTGGCACTCGTAACCTTCGAACCCAATCAAACATGGTCTGCCAGGAATTCGGTACCGATCAAGGGTTCAGAATTGACTGAGGCTGAATCGGTACCCCAGCAACTGAGAGCGAACGAGGAACTGCTGGATGCCGCGAGTGCGGTCGCTGCGACCCTGAACAACATCGGGCCAGGATTGGGTGTCGTCGGGCCAACGGCTAATTACGCACATTTCAGCCAAGGTGCGAAACTGCTGTTTGTCTGGCTGATGATGTTGGGACGAGTTGAGATTTTTAGTGTTTTAGTGCTTTTTTTTCCAACGTTTTGGCGCCGTGTATAGCGTTAAACTGGGCCATCCACATTAGCCAAAGTCGGTTCGCTTGGTAGAATACTTTGTTCGTCAGACTGAGATTCAGTCTGGTCAAACCAAATTGCTTTGGTGTTCGTGTTACGCGAGCACTTCTGTCTCACCGTTCCTTTGGATACACCGACAGAGGGCAGTCCCCGATTCGGATTTCCAGTATCGCTCGCAGGCACGATTCAAATGCGTAATTTTGCATTAATCACTATCGCATTCATCCTTGCCGTATTTCAGCCCTCTGCCGGTGCGCAAGTGATCAATCGGGGAAATGCGAAGCGGACAGCTGTCGTCATTCCTCTGCACGAAGACATTAACCCGCTGAGCGGTGCATTGCTGGAACGCAAATTCCAGCAGGCAATCGATTCCGGGGCTGACGTGATCGTCCTTGATATCCATAGCCCCGGTGGGTTTACCTATGTCACATTCGAATTGATGGACATGGTTCTGGATGCGAAACAGGTCGAAACAGTTGCCTTCATCGAAAAAGATGCGATCAGCGGTGCTGCTCTGCTTTCACTCGCCTGTGACCGAATCATCATGCTGCCCGATGCCCGCATCGGTGATGCTGGCGAAATCGTGATGGGTGCCGACGGAAAATTCCGCTACACGGAAGCCAAGAGTCGCAGCGTGCTGGCACAGAAAGTTCGGGACACTGCAGAAGCCCGGGGCAGACCACTGGCTCTGGCAGAGAAAATGGTTGACAAGGACATGGTGGTGTTTGAATCCACCAACAAAACCACCGGCGAAAAGAAATACATTTCCAACAAAGAATGGGACTCGCTTGCGAAGCCGGATGAATGGGAAAAGGGAAAACCGGTTCGCGAGGCTGGCAAGGAAATGTTTTTTATCGCCAACGGGAAACGAGCAGTTGAACTCGGATTCGCTACCGAAGTTATCCAGAATCGAGATCAACTTGCGGAAGCACTGAACGCTCGCCAACCCATGCAGGTGATGAAACGGACATGGAGCGACACCTTTGTATTCTTGCTGAACACCGGTTTCGCCACGTTCCTGTTGATTGCGATCGGTTTGATCGCGCTCGTCATTGAATTTAGCGCCCCAGGCATCAGCATCGGCGGACTTACCTCACTGCTGTGCTTCAGCCTCTTCTTTTGGAGTCGTTTCCTCGGTGGCACCTCTGGATGGCTGGAAGTGATTCTTTTTGTCGTAGGACTCACCTTCATCGCAATCGAATTTTTTGTGATCCCGGGTTTCGGGTTCGCCGGCATAGGTGGAATCGTACTGGTGCTCGGCTCACTGGTGATGGCATCATCTCGAGGATTCTTCCCGGAAACCAATGAGGAACTCAACGGACTTGGATCGAACGTCCTGACGGTTGCCGGTGCCTTTCTTTGCTTCATTGTCTCTCTATTCTTTCTGGCACGTTACATCGGAGAGATGCCCGGCCTGAGTCGATTGACACTCAAGCCCGCCGTTGCACCGCCTAGTTTGGGAGGCAGCACGCTAATCGCACGTCAGCGAAATGACGAGTTGCCTGCATGGCAACTCGTCGACGTGGGTGATGTAGGAACCACCGTCTCGCCATTACGCCCAAGTGGAAAAGTTCAGATCAGAGACTTGGTGGTCGATGTTGTCACAGAAGGTGACTTTGTCGACACTGGTTGCGAGATATGTGTGGTTGCCAAGCAAGGAGTTAAGGTAACGGTGCGAGCGCTGTCATGATTTCTCATGAGCGATGCTCACAACCTGCTTCCAACCCAGTATCGAATTTTCACTCTTGAGCGGCTGACGATTGCAGATTGAGTTCTTCGACCTGATCATTCAACGTACACAGGTCATAAACGAACCCGATTCCAAACAAACCTGCTGTGAACAGGTAAATCACACCGGTGATGATCTTGCCCAGATAGAAACGGTGAACGCCGAAGAACCCCAGCAAGACCAATAGCAACCAGGAAACGGTGTGGTCGAATCGCCCGGTTTGATACTTACGATTCGCTTCGTCAGCCATGGCGGAAATCAAGAACAGGTCGACGATCCAACCGACCAGCAGTAAGCCACCAGTGAAGAACCAAATCGTGCCAGTCAGCGGTTTACCAAAATAAAAACGGTGCAAACCACTGAATCCTACGAACCAGAATACGTAGCCAATCAGACGTGGATGGCTGAGTGCATTTTCACCCTCGAATGTGGTGGATGAGACTTGGTTCATTTTTCTTGAGACGATGGCGTGCTGTGAGCGTGAGGAACCTGAGGAAAATCTTATGCTAACGAGACACCAAGCAAGGGACTCTGCAAGGATTCGACTACCCCAGAGCCTTCTTGGGAACAGGACAAAGAAATCCTGATTGCATCAAGCTACCGAAACCGATAACGTGTACATAATTACACCTTCTTTGTTTCTTCAGCCCGGCTCGTTGGCTCATGCAGTACGTCGAATTGCATTGCAAAAGCAACTTTTCGTTCCTTTCGAGTGCTTCGCACCCCGACGAACTCGTGGAATACGCTTCGGAACTGGGCTACAGCGGTCTGGCCTTGACTGACCAAGCGTCGGTGGCCGGAATCGTTCGCGGTTACGCAGCCGCTAAAGAACAAGGCATGCGATACATCGTTGGAACTGAACTTCATCTGTCCGACGCCCCTCCCATGGTTTTATGGCCAACCGATCGCACCGCCTATGGGCAACTGTGTCGCCTGATCTCCCGGGGGCGAATGCGGGCTCAAAAGGGAACCTGCGAACTTGCCTGGAAAGATATTGTCGAATTCAGCAGCGGCATGCTGGCAGGACTGATACCGCCAGGAAAATCTCAACGGGTCCCAGCATCCACAGCTAAACCATTCAGTCGCTTTCTGAGAACCGACTTTCGCGAAGTGTTTGACGATCGCGGATATCTATTTTGCGAATTGCATCGCGGTGTGGACGACAAAGAGCATCTCCAGCGTTTACGAGAACTTTCCATCGGCAACGACGTTCCGCTGGTTGCCGCAGGAGATGTCCACTACCACACCGCCGAACGTATGTTGATGCATGATTGCATCACCGCAATTCACCATGGCACAACCATCGACAAGGCTCACGAAAATCGATTCACAAACAGCCAACGACATCTCCGGTCTCTGGAGGAAATTGCGGCCTTGTATCAGGACGTCCCGGAAGCAGTCGAAAGAACAGTCGAAATTGCAGATCGCTGTCATTTCAGCTTATCCGAACTGCGATACGAATACCCCGAGGAAATTGCACCACCCGGCATGTCACTGATCGAACATCTCAAACGCCTGACATGGGAAGGCGCAACGGCAAGATGGCCAAAGGGTGTTCCTCACAAGGTGATCGACCTGCTTCGACATGAAATGCAGATCATTCAGGAACTGCATTATGAAGCCTATTTCCTGACGGTATGGGACATGGTGCGTTTTGCACGCCAACGCAACATCCTCTGTCAGGGCCGTGGTTCCGCTGCCAACTCCGCTGTCTGTTACTGCCTGGGCATCACCAATGTCGATCCCAGCCAATCGGATCTTCTGTTTGAACGATTTGTCAGTCGTGAACGGGACGAGGCACCCGACATTGACGTCGATTTCGAGCATCAGCGCCGTGAAGAAGTTCTGCAATATCTCTATGGAAAATATGGTCGTGATCGAGCAGGTATGACGGCAACCGTCACTACTTACCGCACAAAAAGCGCGATCCGTGATGTGGGTAAAGCGATGGGCGTTTCTGCTGACACCGTCGATGCTATCGCAAAGTTGAGTGGAAATGGCGCAACGTTCACCGAGCGTTGTCTCGAAGGCGGACTGGACCCGGATTCAGATATGGGTCAACGATTCATTTATCTGGTCAAAACACTCACTGGTTTCCCACGACATCTGTCGCAACATGTCGGCGGAATGGTCATGACGGCCGGCAACCTTTGCGAGTTGTGCCCCATCGAGAATGCGGCTATGGAAGGCCGAACCGTTATTCAGTGGAACAAGGACGATCTTGACGAACTGGGCATTCTGAAGGTGGATGTATTGGCCTTGGGGATGCTCTCGGCGTTGCACCGATGCTTTGATCTTGTTGCCAAACACCATGATCGAACACTGACTCTCGGCACGGTCCCCCATGGTGACCAAGAGACCTACGATATGATCTGCAAAGCAGACACTGTCGGTGTTTTCCAAATCGAAAGCCGCGCACAGATGAGCATGTTGCCACGCTTGCAACCACGCTGCTATTACGACCTGGTTGTCGAAGTCGCAATCGTGCGTCCCGGCCCCATTCAGGGAAACATGGTTCACCCTTACTTGAAGGCGCGCGAAAACCCTCAATCTGTCACCTATCCGACTGACGCCATTCGGG